>NZ_JBNHFD010000010.1:0-69206 GCF_059089865.1 Arthrobacter sp. Y3221157 | reverse complement strand
GGCCGCCAGCGGCACCGCCTTCCCCGCGTCGTCCAGCCCGTCTGCCACGCCGTCGCACCCCGGGCCAACCGGGACCGAGACCCGGGAGGCAGGACAGACTCCGGTGCAGTCGCCGGTCACCGTGCCTCCCATGCCCGCTACTACGCCACCCGCCCCGGGCGCCGGTCCGCCGCAGGACCCGTTGCCTGCCGGGCTGCGCAGCCAGGACCTGACAGCTATCCCCGGCGCGGGGCGCGCCGTGGCGCTGACCTTTGACGCCGGGGCCAATGCGGAAGGCCTGCCGAGGATCCTGTCGACGCTGTCTGCCAAAGGAGTGGCCGGAACATTCTTCCTCACCGGCAACTGGGCCGCGAACAATCCGGACGGAGTCCGGCAGATCGTCTCAGCAGGGCACCGCGTGGGCAACCACTCCATGACCCATCCCGGTTTTACCGGGCTCAGCGACGCCCAGATCGTGGAGCAGGTCCGCGGGGCCGAGGCAGCCATCCTGGCCGCCGGCGCCGACCCGAGGCCGTTGTTCCGCTTTCCTTTCGGGGAACGGGATGCGCGGACCATCGCCGTGGTCAACGACCTTGGTTATGCCGCGGTCCGATGGTCGGTGGACACACTTGGCTGGAAGGGCACCAATGGCGGCATCAGCGCCCAGACTGTCTCCGACCGGGTCATGGCTGCGCTGCAGCCGGGCGAAATTGTCCTCATGCATATCGGCTCAAACCCCGACGACGGCAGCACCCTTGATGCTGACGCCCTACCGCAGGTGATCGACCGCATCAGTGCGGCCGGTTACGGCTTTGCCACCCTCGACGCGTTGCTTGCGCAGTAGGATCTTCGCCCTCCATCTGGACAGAGGCCGCCCGCCACGGACACGGGCACGACGCCGGCCGTCACTGAGAGGCATCGGCCGCGGCTTGCTTTGCCGCCGCCTGAGCCCTCGCCGTCTCCGGGGCGTGGACAACCAGGACGGGACAGTGCGCATGGCTCACGCACGCGGAGCTAACCGACCCGGGCACGAAGCCGCCGTGCCCGCGCCGTCCAACAACGAGGAGCAAGGCGCTCCGGCTCCCGTCAATCAGCAGGGGGCCGGGTTTGCCACGCACCAGACGTGGCCGGACAGTAGCCGGCCGCAGGTCACCAAAGGCATCCGTGAGGGCCTGCTGCAACACCTGTTCGGCGGCGTATTTGAAACCTTCAATCCCTACTGCCAGATACACCCCGTAGCCGGCCGGGACATCCCAGCAGGCCCACGCTTCCACCGTGGCACCAAGCGGTTCCGCCAGCGTGGCCGCAACGCGCAGCGCCTCCACGGACGCCTCGGATCCGTCCACTCCGGCAATAATCCTGGGGGTCCCCTCGGTTGCAGTCATCAGCTTCCCATCCTTTGTGACGCCTCTCCCCCAGAGTGGCCGACGACAGGCTTGCGGGGGTAGGGCCGAAGGTCACCGCAAGCCACGTGGCCCAGGCGTCCGGGCTGGCCAGGGTGCGGCCATTGTCCGAAGCCGCTGAATGAGACCGGACTTTGGTCCCTTCCAGAGGATGCCGGAGCAGGAAAGAATGGGATCAGCCCCCTTCCGGAGGGCTGCCCCACACGAAAGGTGCAGGCCGGGGGCCGGAACGATTTGGGAGTGCAGCGTGCAAAGGGAAGAGACAGGGCCGGGAAATAGTCCGGAGCCCCAAGGACCGGTCCGGGTGTTCATCCTCGATGACCACGAACTCGTCAGGCAGGGACTCAAGGACCTGCTCGAAGGCGAGGGTTTCCTTGTGGTCGGCGAAAGCGGTTCGGCTGCCGAGGCCACGCGCCGGATACCCGCGCTGCTCCCGGACATCGCAATCCTGGACGGACGCCTTCCGGACGGCACCGGCATCGAGGTATGCCGCGACGTGCGTTCCCTCGACCCCCGCCTGCGCTGCCTCATCCTGACAAGCTACGACGACGAGCAGGCACTCCGGGGCGCGGTCCTCGCCGGGGCATCGGGCTACATCCTCAAGCAGATCAGGAGCGATGACCTCCTTAACGGAATCCGCAGGGCTGCGGCAGGTGAGTTCCTCTTTGAACCGGGGGTGGAGCAGCGGGTGATGGCAGGACTGTCCCATGCGCCGACAGACCCTCGGCTGGAGGCCCTCAGCGCGCAGGAGAAAAAAGTCCTGGCCCTGATCGGCCAGGGCCTGACGAACCGGCAGATAGGCGATGACCTGTTCCTGGCGGAAAAGACCGTGAAGAACTACGTCTCCTCGATCCTCGCGAAGCTGGGCTTTGAACGGCGGACCCAGGCCGCCGTCTATGTCACCCGGAACGTACCGGACGCGTCCTGAGCGTTAATCCCGCGGCATACGTGCGGTCATTTGCGGGAGACACACCACGTCACCCGGGTGCCCTCGCCGGGTGCACTGTCAATGGAACAGGTGCCGCCCAGCAGCTCGGCCCGGTGCCGCATATTCGCCAGGCCGCTTGTCTTTCCCGGCTCCTCGAAGCCCTGGCCGTTGTCGCTGATGACAAGCTGGACCTGGTCCGCCGTGACGGTCACAGCAACGTTGATCGCGGCGGCCCCGGAGTGCCTCAACGCGTTGCTCAGGCCCTCCGTGAGGACGGGCAGCAGATGCGCCGCCAGATCCTCCCGCACCGAATCCACCGGCCCGTTGAGGGACACTTCGGGGTCTACAGGGTAGCTGCGAGAGTTGTCCCGAACGACCCGCAGGATCCGGCCTGTCAGGGGCTCCCGTTCCTCCTCGCCTGTCCGGAGGGAGTAAATGGTGTCCCGCAATTTCCGGATAGTGTCGTCCAGTTCGGAGGTGACCGCTGCAATGCGGTCGTTGGCCACTGGATCGAGGGTGTAGCGTCGCAGGCTCTGGATGCTCAGGCCGGCCGCAAAAAGGCGCTGGATCACGAGGTCGTGCAGGTCCCGGGCGATGCGTTCCCTGTCAGTGAACAGCAGGTTCTGTTCCCGGAGGGCATTGACCCGTGCCAGGTCGAGTGCCAAGCCAATCCTGCTCCCGAACAGGGCGCTCGAGTCGATGTCTGACTGCGCGTACACCGATGATCCCTTCGGACGGGCAAGCAACAGGGCGCCGTTAGCGCTGCCTCTGTGGCCAAGCGCGCAGACGAGGACGGGCCCCAGCTTTTCCGTGACCTCCTCATCAAAGAACTCCTGGGGGTCCCGGGCCACCGCCGACTCACCTGTTTCGAGGACTTTGGCAACCATCTCGGAAGCCTTGAGTTCCTGGCCCGCCTGGAGGCTCTGGGTGCCAAGCGAAGCGCGGCACCTTAGAACACCGTCACCGGCCGGGCCGGCGACTACGGCAAGGGAGGAACCGGAAACTTCCAAAGCGGTTTCCAGGACATGCTCCAGGGCTGCGTCGTCCGCCGTGTGGGAAGTCATGATGAGGCGGGTGCTGAGCTCCATTCCTGCTTCAAGCCACGTCTGGCGGCGCTTGCTGTCTTCGAAGAGGCGTGCGTTCTGGATCGCTACGCCGGCGGCTGCTGCCAAAGCGACCGCAAGGTCTTCATCCTCAGGTGTGAAATCCTGGCCACCGTTCTTCTCCGTGAGGTAGAGGTTTCCAAAAACTTCGTCCCTGACCCGTACCGGGACCCCCAGGAAAGTCTTCATTGGAGGGTGGTTGGGTGGAAAGCCGGATGCTATCGGATGCTGGCCCAGGTCGTGCAGCCGCAGTGGCGTTGGCTCGCGGATCAGGAGCCCCAGGACACCGTGGCCCGTGGGCAGGTCCCCGATGGACCTGGTGCCCTCCTCGTCAATCCCCACCGTGATGAAGTGGCTCAGCTTGCGGTCTTCTCCGATGACTCCCAGTGCACCGTACCTGGCGCCGACCAGCACGCAGGCGGACTGGACCACGCGATCCAGCACAGCTTCCAGGCTGAGGTCCTCCGCGAGCGCCACCACCGCCCCGAGCAGGCTATTGATCCGTTCCTGGGTGTCCAGCAGCTCATCCGCGCGGGCGAGGAACTCGCGGAGAAGGTCTTCCGCTCGTTCCTTGATCGGGGACTGCCAAGGCCGGTCACTGCTCATGTCCACACCTCCTGGCGACAGCCCGCCTCATTGCAGATCGTCCCCGTCAACAGACCGGTGGAGCGTGCGGCACCGCCGGAAAGAATTGTCCCTCCCGTGGCAGGAAGGGAAATATGGCACCAGTGTAGAAGATCAGGTAACGGCCGGAAACAGGCCGTCGGACCGCTGCCCGAAGGTGCTGATAGACGGGTTAATTCCACGGGACTTTCTTCCCTATCCCGGAACGGTTCCGGGACCTAGGCTACGGCCATGGATACAGCTGCAGCCGAACCGGAAATCGAGAACCTGGGAGTCCACGACTGCTGGAGATCATCAGCGGCCGGCGGTTTGTCATCGTGCCGCCCACCCACTGGTGCCGCCGCTCGACGCAGCAACTGACGAAATTTGATCGCTCGATCCGCCGCCAGGACCAGCACCAGAAAGTGATCCCTCATGGAACCAGGCAAGCCCATCGCCGTCGGCATTACTGAATCTTCGGCCTCCAAGGCTGCTGTGGCCTGGGCGGCTGCTCGGGCGAAAAAGCACAAAGTTCCCTTGGTTCTCCTGCATGTCCTGGATGACCGTTGGATGGTGGGGGAAGCCCTCCCCTACGTCGACGTCCTGCGCCAGTCGGGCCTCGACCAGCTCAAGGAAGTCGGGGAACGCGTCCAGGAAATGGAGCCGGGGCTGCAGGTTTCACTCGAACTGCTCGAAGGGGCCATTGGTGCATCCCTGGGCGACTACTCAAGAAACGCGTCGATGCTGGTCCTGGGTTCCAGCGGGCACGTACACGGCGCAGTGACAGACAGGGCGCTGCAGGCCGCGGCCGTGGCGGAGTCGCCGGTCGCGGTAATTGGTCCCGGGCAGGACAACGGACGCGGCGTCGTGGTCGGCGTCGACGGGTCCCAGGAGTCCACCCAGGCGGTGGCTTTCGCTGCGGCCGAGGCGGACGCGCTGGGTGAGGAACTTACAGTCCTCTACGCTTTCACCGGCCCCAACCGCTGGATCAAGGCAGGCCTCCCGTCCAGCAGGTTCGCCGCCCATGTCCTTGAGGAGGAACAGGTTGTCCTGTCCGAAACTGTGGCGGGCCTCAGGCAGCAGTACCCGGACATCGTGGTGCATGGCGTTCTGGAAACCGTTCTCGAACCGGCGGATGCCCTGATCCAGGCCGGCTCAAACGCCAGGCTCCTGGTGCTGGGCAGCCGGGGCAGGGGCAGCTTCGGACGGCTCCTTCTGGGATCCACTGCCCATGCCGTGCTGACCCGGCCGCCCTGCGCCACCATCATCACTCACCTGCGGAAATCCGAACACAAGAAATAATCCGCTTAACGGCTAAAGCAGCAGGGGGTGAGGTCATGGAACCCCGCGACGATATCTTGACCGTTGCCCGCTTCCTGGAAGGCTCCCCCTCCGCCAGGGCAATCTACGAGGCGGCGGAACCATGGCGTCCAGCCTCGGGCCGATGGATGTGCGGGTCAGCAAGAGCCAGATTTCATTCCGCCGGCGCCGCGGCTTCGCCTACCTATGGCGGCCGGGCATGTATGTCACGTCCGATATTCCACTGGTCCTTTCGATTCCCCTTCCGCGGCATGACGTGTCCCACGCTTCAAGGAAGTGGCCCACCCTTCCCCCGGCGTCTGGATGCACCACTTGGAGCTCATGGACAGCAGGGCCCTCGACACCGAGGTGCAGCAGTGGATGCGCGAGGCTTATGTTGCGGCCGTCTGAGCCGGTGCGAAACCGCCGCCTGCCGAGCCCAACGGCAGAAGCCGTGTCCTAGGTAGGTACCCGCCCGCGTGTCACGGGCGTGGCCGCCGTCGTCCCTGTCCGCGAGCGCTTCGGCCCGCAGCAGCATGGTTTGTAGCTCGTTCAGCAGCTCCGCTTGCTCATTACTGCCATCAACCGTTCCATTTCAGCTTTGGATGCACGTCCTCCTCGTGCGGGACGTGCCATGTGCTTTTTCGCTCACTCATGCGCCCAGCGTAGATGGCATCGGGAATAGGCACTGCGGGTCTTTAGTCCCTAATACGAGGCCCCGCACTGGAAGGTTCGAACTGTTTGCCGATGAGGATTGGCGGATCAGGTTCAGGTTCATGGCGCCGGACGGCAGCGTACTGGCCGTAGCCGGACAGTACCCGGACAAGTACCGCGCTGCGGCTGCCATCAAGGATGTCCGTGAATTCGCCGGCACCGGTTTGATCCGCGATCTTGCTCCTACCCTTGTCCTGGCCGGCGCAGCACGCCCGGGCCTGCAGGTCCGCCCGCCAGCGGTGGGCGCCCCGGGTTCCCTCGGTGCAGCCTGAAGGCGCGGCGGCCATGACGGCAGAAGTTCAGCCCCAGGAGGCCCAGGTCCTCCGCGTCAAAGGCCTGGTCACGGCCGCGGCGTCACCGACAGGGACTCGTCCAGACCGGCAACCAACGTCCTGGTGTCCGTGGTGGAAGGACTACATGCTTGCTTCCCCCGGCTTGCCGTGCCTGCTTAGATAAGCGAAGCGGGGTAGGCAGTGCCCCACCACCCAGCATGGAGGTTCCCCGGAGGCCCTTCCAGTGCCGAAGGTCCCCCGGACCAGGAATGAGGGAGCGATGCAGGAGAACGGCGCCATCGTTGCAGGCTATGACGGGTCGGCTGAAGCTGTGGCAGCAGTCAACTGGGCAGCGCACCAGGCGGACCTGCGGGGCTGCCCCCTGCACGTGGTGCACTGCTCCATTTGGCCCCTGTTGACCAAGAACCTGGGCCCGGTCCCCGGCATTGCGGACAGCGGACTCGAACACTCGTCAGAGGCAATCCTTGAGGAAGGAATAGACAAAGCCAGGTCGGCCGTACCCGGGCTGGACGTTGAGGGGACGCTGCTGCACGGGCTGCCCGCATCCCACCTGGCCCAGATTTCTGCCGGCCAGCTGATGGTTGCCGTAGGCAGCCGGGGCCTGGGCGGGTTCCTTGGCCTGCTGGTGGGATCGGTGAGCCTCGAACTGGCCGCCACAGCCGGCTGCCCGGTTGCCGTCATCCGGTCCGATATCCACCCTGCCGGGCCCGTCGTAGTGGCCGTTGACGCGTCAGGGTCCCCCACGGCGCTTGAAGATGCCTGTGCCATGGCGTCAGTGTCGCGGGCAGGACTCATGGTGGTCCACGTCCGGCACACGCCTGCCGGGCACCGGCAGGCGGATCCGTATAACGCACTTGCCGCGGATGAGGCAGCCGAAAAAGTCCTGCGCGCCGCCCTGACCCGCGCCCGGGCCCTGGCACCCGGTATCCCTGTTGACGGCGCGGTCCTGGCTGATACGTCAATACCGCACGCCATCCTGAAAGCCTCTGCCCAGGCGAGGATGCTGGTGGTGGGAACGCAGGGACGCGGGTTCCTTCGGGAGACGATCGGTTCAACGGCGCACGCGGTCCTTCACCACGCACGGGGCCCGGTCCTCATCTCCCGACGACCGGCGGAGTGACCGCGGATGGCAGGAATCGAGCATGGAGTGGACCTGGCCGGGGTAATCCTGGTCTGGAGCGGCAGGCAGTGGAACCGCTGGAACTACCCTGCCGCCGTCGAACAGGTCCTTCGGTCGGGACGCATGCTTGACCGCTGGGAAGTTGGTTCCAGCCGGAGCATCCGGCCGGGTACCGAGGCGTGGCTGCTCTTCCACGGAAGCAGCGGCGCGGGCAGCGGCCTGATCGGGCACGGCGTTGTGGTCTCCGGAACCGCGGAGGCGGGCGGTGGCACGGAAGGCGCTGCCGCGGGCGTAGCCTTCGATGCTCTGTTGCCGTTGGGCGACCAAATTTCTTTGGCCACCTTGACTGCGGAAGTCCCTGACATCCACTGGGCCGACGCAGCAAACTCCGCCCTCCTGTCCGTCCCCACGCGGTCGGACCACAGCCTTCGACGGCTCTGGCGGGAGCAGGGACCAGAGGCAGTGGACCCCTTCGACGTCGTTCCCGGCGCCTATCCGCCGGAAGCAGCCGCCACTGTGGGCGCGAACCGTTACGAGCGCGACGACGACGCACGCCGCGTGTGCCTGGCCTTCCACGGAACGGCTTGCGCCGCCTGCGGCTTCTCCTTTGAAGCCTCCTATGGTGACGTGGGCAATGGGTTCATCCACGTGCACCACACAGTGCCGGCGTCCCAACTGCGGGCCGGCTATGAGCTGGATCCCATCGCAGACCTTGTGCCGCTCTGCGCCAACTGCCACGCCATGGTGCACCGCGGCGTCCGTACGCCCCGCACGGTCCAGGAACTGCGGAACATCCTCTCCGCAGCAGGCCACCTGCGGGGCGAAGTGGTGACCGAGCAGGCGCTGGAGGCGCAGGAGAACGCCCGGCGCCTCCTGGACGGGCAGGCGGACTAAGAGCCCGCTGCCCCCACTATTGCCCTGTCCCCGCTACTGCCCTGCCGGCGTTGTCCCGAACATCAGGGTCCGCCGGCGGACGTCGTAGTAAACCGTTCCGGAGCGTTTCAGGAGGTTCTGGAGGACCTCGGCGTCCTCGGCGTCAAGCGTGAGCACTTCCTCCCACGCCCCTTGGTCGAGGACCAACTGGAGGGTCCAGGTGCCAGGCTTTCCCGCATCTCCGGCCACCCAGCTGAATTGGTAGTGGTTAACCTGGCGGACCTGGATGCTGTCATCCGTGATTGGTTGTTTTGGTGCGGGGCTCATGGTCACTCCTGCATAGGTGTCGGGGCCTGCTGCATAAGACAAGAACCAATGTAGACCCGGCGGCCATCCTGATCCAGAGCTTCAGCCCGGTGTGCTGGTCAAAAGTCTTGCCGCGTCCGGAAACCTTAATCAGGATGCGTTGCCCTTGACGGGTGCAAAACGTTTTGCATATAGTGATGCAGGCAACATACAAAACGTTTTGCAAAGGAAGAGTCAATGGCGACGAAGGTGAACATACGGGACGTGGCAAAGGCTGCCGGCGTCTCTGTGACCACGGTGTCGCATGCCCTGAGCGAAACGCACAGCTCCCGGGTCAATGCCCGCACGGTGGAGCACATCAAGGCCGTAGCCGGCGATCTCGGCTACGCCCCCAACCGTCTGGCCAGCGGACTGCGGAACCAGCGTTCCCAGATCCTGGGCCTGGTCAGCGACGAGATCACCACCACCCCTTTCGCGGGCGCCATGATCCAGGGTGCGCAGGATGCCGCCTCGGAGCATGGGCACCTTCTGATGGTGGTGAACTCCGGACTCGACAATGAACTTGAAAGGCACGAGATCCGGGCCCTGAAACAGCACCAGGTGGACGGGATCATCTACGCCCGCATGTACAACCAGCTGGTGTCCGTTCCCGAAGAGCTCCAGGGCATGCCCACCATCGTCCTTGATGCCACCACGGACAACCCCGCGCTGTCCTCGGTGGTGCCGGACGAGTTCGGTGCCGGCGAATCGGCCGCCGGACTCCTGGCGGAGGCAGGACACCGCAGGATCGCCATGATCAACAACGAGGACGATATCCCCGCCGCCCACGGACGCCTGGCAGGCTTCCGGGCGGGGCTTGAACGTCATGGACTTGGACTGGGACCCGGCCAGCTGGTGTCCGCCCATCCCAGTACAGCAGGAGGCAGGGACGCTGCACTCCGCCTGCTGTCCGGAGCGGAACGGCCTACAGCGCTGTTCTGCTTCAACGACCAGATGGCGATGGGCGCCTACCAGGCGGCCGGCCACCTTGGCCTGAAAATCCCTGCCGACCTGTCGGTGGTCGGCGTCGACAACCTTGAACTCATCGCCGACGGCCTGTGGCCGGGGCTGTCCACCGTGGCGCTCCCCCACTACGAGATGGGCCGGTGGGCCGTCCTCCAGCTGCTTGCCGAACTGGAAAATCCCGAAACTCCCCGCGCCCACGAGTCCAGCAGCTGCCCGCTGGTGGTGCGGGATTCTGTCGCCCCTCCCCGGGGCTGACCCTGCCAGCGGCTGCCAAAGCGGCGGCCGCACCCCGATAAAACCAACCTTGCCCGAACAAAACGGGAACGCAGCCGTTGCAGCGGCCGCGTTCCCTGCAGGACCCTCATCAATCCCTCCTGTCCAAGCAGAAAGACTGACCCATGAACACGAAGTTCACCAAGATCCTGGCGACCAGCATAGCTGCCGCAGCCCTCACCGCCACCCTCGCAGGCTGCGGCAAAGGCAGCGCCTCCTCCTCATCCGAGGGCTCCGGCGAGATTGCCCTGTGGACACACAATGCCGGCAATCCCGACGAACTGGCCGCGGTCCAGAAAATCGTGGACTCCTACAACGGCAGCCAGGACAAGG
The DNA here is from genome assembly GCF_059089865.1 of Arthrobacter sp. Y3221157. NCBI lineage: Bacteria > Bacillati > Actinomycetota > Actinomycetes > Micrococcales > Micrococcaceae > Arthrobacter > Arthrobacter sp. Y3221157. Next base: position 58,974 of record NZ_JBNHFD010000010.1, on the reverse strand, counting down.
TAAAGATCAAGGTCCAGGCCTTCCCGCAGGACTCCTACAACGATTCCGTGGTTTCGGCGGCAGCTGCCGGGAACCTGCCCTGCATCGTGGATATCGACGGCCCCAACGTGCCCAACTGGGCTTGGGCCGGGTACCTCGCACCCCTGGAGCTGGATGCAGACCTTTCGAGCCAGCTTCCCAGCACCGTGGCCGAGTGGGACGGAAAGCCCTACGCGGTGGGCTACTACGACGTCGCCCTGGCCATGATGGCCCGGGCCTCGGACCTGGAGGCTGCCGGCGTCCGCGTTGCCACCATGGAGCAGCCCTGGACCAAGGAGGAGTTCCAGGAAGCCCTGACCAAGCTCAAGGCGCTGGGCAAGTGGGAACACCCGCTGGACCTGGGCACCGCCGGCACCGGTGAATGGCTCCCCTACGCCTACTCCCCCTTCCTGCAGTCCTTTGGCGGCGACCTCGTGAACAGGGAGGGCTTCCAAAGCGCCGAGGGCGAGCTCAACGGGGACAAGGCCGTGCAGTGGGCCGAGTGGTTCCGGGGCCTGGCCGACCAGGGCTTGATGGCGAAGAAGAGCGGCAAGGATTCCACCCAGGACTTCCTGAATAACAAGAGTGCCATTGTCTACACGGGCTCGTGGGCCGGGGACAAAGCCAGGGCCGCCCTCGGCGACGACCTGGTGGTGATGCCGCCGGTGGACCTGGGCGAGGGCCCCAAGATCGGCGGCGCCTCCTGGCAGTGGGGCGTGACCAGCGGCTGCAGCAACGCCGAGGCCGCCATGGACTACCTCTCCTACTCGCTGAAGCCGGAGAACATCGCCGCGGTGGCGAAGGCCACCGGCGCCATTCCCGCCAGCGAAGAGGCCGCAGCGCAGATCCCCAGCTTCGCCGAGGGCGGTGCAAACCGGATCTTCATGGACTTCTCCCGGGAGTACGCCGTGATGCGTCCCGAAACGCCCGCCTACCCCTTCATTGCCACCGAGTACGGCAAGGCCGTCCAGGACATCCTGAACGGGGCGGACGCCAAGTCCACGTTGGATAACGCCGTCAAGGCGATCGACGCCAACATCAAGTCCAACGGCGGCTACAAAAACTAGCCGGAGCCGCGGGAGGACTTCCGGCCTAACAACGCCGCAGTCCTCCCGCAGCCCGACCTACGAAGGATCCCTCATGGCAACTGACCTTCCCACCCGCCCGCGCCCTGCCGCCCACGACGCCGCACTGCCGCCGTCCAACGCTGACGTAAAGCCCCGCAGGGCCCACGCCCGGCCCGGCTTCCGCCGCGAGCAGCTCAGCGGCTGGGGCATGATGGCCCCGGCGGCGCTGCTGCTCCTGGCCTTCATCTTCATCCCGGCCATCCTCGGCTTCGGGTTGGCCTTCACCAACGCCCGGCTCATCTCGCCGCGTCCGGTCGAATTCGTGGGCCTGGACAACTTCGCCAGGCTCTTCTCGGACCCCACGTTCTACCGCGCCCTGCTCAACGTCGCCTACTTCACCGTGGTCATCGTTCCGGTGCAGTCCGGCCTGGCCCTGGTGATGGCGCTGCTGATCAACAAGAAGTTCCGCGGCGTGAACTTCTTCCGCACCGTGTACTTCCTGCCCGTGGTCACCTCCATGGTGGTGGTCTCGCTGCTGTGGCTGTTCATGTACCGCAAGGACGGCCTGATCAACGAGATCCTCTCCGCCGTCAGCTTCGGCCTGATCAACGGCCCGGACTGGCTGGGCGATCCGAATACCGCGATGCCCGCCATCATCATCCTGTCCATCTGGCAGGCCGCCGGGTTCCACATGATCATCTGGCTTGCCGGGCTGCAGGGCATCTCCGGGGAGCTGTACGAGGCGTCGCAGCTGGACGGCACCAGCCGGTGGCAGCAGTTCCGCTACGTCACCTGGCCCGGCCTGTTCCACACCCGCAGCCTGGTCCTGGTCACCATCACCATCCAGGCCCTCGGCCTCTTCGACCAGATCAGCGTGATGACCCAGGGCGGACCCATGGACTCGACCACCACCATCATTTACGAGGCCGTCCAGTCCGGCTACCGGCAGCAGGAAACGTCCTACGCCTCCGCCATCTCGCTGGTGTTCTTCGTCCTCGTCCTGATCGTCTCCGCGGTGCAGCGCCACCTCACCCGGGAGAAAGACTGACATGAAAAACCAACTGCTCCTCAAAAACGCCGGCACCATGCTGGTGCGCATCCTCTTTGCCGTCGTGGCCGCGTTCCCCATCGTGTTCATGCTGGTGTCCTCGCTCAAGCCCGACCAGCAGATCTTCGGTGATATGTCCTCGCTGGCAGCGTTCCTTCCGGTGGGCAACATCTCCTTCGACAACTACGCGGCGGTCTTCGACCGTGTCCCCGCGGCCCGCTTCCTGCTCAACTCGGTGGGCGTCTCCGCCGTCACCGTGATCCTGGGCATCTTCGTCAACAGCCTCTGCGCCTTCGCCCTGTCCCGCATGCAGGTCAGGGGCAAGAAGATCGTCTTCACCGCGATCCTGGCCACCCTGATCGTCCCGTTCCAGACCCTGGCCCTGCCGCTGGTGTGGTGGGTCAACCAGCTACCCTACTTCGAGCTGAACGGCTTCAGCCTCGAGTTCTCCAAGGGCTGGCTGGACACCTACCAGGTCCAGATCATCCCGTTCATCGCCAACGCCTTCTCGATCTACCTGTTCCACCAGTACTTCGAGTCCATTCCCAAGGAACTGGACGAAGCCGCACGGATCGACGGGGCCGGCTGGTTCAAGATCTACCGCCAGGTGGTCATGCCGCTGGCAGGCCCCGCGACGGCCACGGTGGCGATCCTGACCTTCCTGCCGGCGTGGAACTCCTACCTCTGGCCGCTCATGGTGGTCCAGTCCGAGGAGCTTCGGCCCGTGATGATCGGCATCCAGTACTTCTTCCAGCTGAACGTTTCCTGGGGCGAAGTGATGGCATACGCCTCCCTGATCACCGTTCCGGTGGTGGTGCTCTTCATCGCCTTCCAGCGTTCATTCGTCAACAGCATCGCTTCCAGCGGCGTGAAGGGCTGAACCATGGCAACACTATCGACGGCGGCCGGCGCGCCGGCAGCGTCCCTCATTGACCGGTTCCGCCCCCAGTGGCATTACTCCGCAGGGCGGAACTGGCTCAACGATCCAAACGGGCTGGTGTACCTCAACGGCACCTACCACCTCTTCTACCAGCACAACCCCTTCGGCGCCGACTGGGGCAACATGTCCTGGGGCCATGCCACGTCCCGGAACCTGCTCCACTGGGACGAGCAGCCGGTGGCCATCCCGTGTGATGACCAGGAAGCCATCTTTTCCGGCTCGGCCGTGTTCGACGAGCAGAACACCAGCGGCTTCGGCACGGCGGACACACCTCCGCTGGTTGCCATCTATACCAGCGCGTACGGTGGGGCCTCCCCGCTGGCCGGCCGGCAGGCGCAGTCCCTCGCCTACAGCCTGGACGAGGGCCGGACCTGGACGAAGCACCAGGGCAATCCGGTCCTGGACCGCGCCTCGGCGGACTTCCGCGACCCCAAGGTCTTTTGGTACGACGGCGGCGGCGAAAGTTACTGGGTGATGGTCGCCGTCGAAGCGGTGCAGCGGCAGGTGGTGCTGTACAGGTCCGCGGACCTGAAGTCCTGGGAGTACCTGAGCACCTTCGGCCCGGCCAACGCCACCGGCGGGGTGTGGGAATGCCCGGACCTGTTCGAGCTGCCGGTGGACGGAAACCCGCGGGACACCCGGTGGGTCCTCGTCGTGAACATCAATCCGGGAGGCATCGCCGGCGGTTCGGCAGGACAGTACTTCGTGGGAGAGTTCGACGGCATGGCGTTCCGGTCAGGATCCACCGTCACCGAGGGGCTCCAGGAGGACGGCTCCCGCATGCGCGAGTACGGCTGGCTGGACTGGGGCCGGGACTACTACGCCGCAGTGTCGTTCAGCAACATTCCGGACGGCCGCCGGATCATGATCGGCTGGATGAACAACTGGGACTACGCCGGTTCCACGCCCACCGGAGACTGGCGCAGTGCCATGTCACTGCCGCGGGAGGTCACCCTCACCCGGGTGGACGGCAGGGTGGTGCTTTGGCAGGAAGCCATCGGTTTCTCTGCCGAGCCGGATGGCCAGGGCTTCCGGCTCGGTCCCGCGCCTTTGCCGCCGGGAGTGGTGGAGCTTCCCGTCGCCGTGGCGGTAGCGCGCATCGATGCCGAACTCCGTCCGGGCAGCGCTACCGCCGTAGGCCTGGTCCTTCACGCAGGCGATGCCGGGCGGACGCTTCTCACCTATGACACCGGGCAAGGCGTGCTGCGCCTGGACCGGAGGGAGTCAGGACATACCGGCTTCCACGAAGCCTTCCCGTCAGTGGAGGAAGTGGCCGTGCCGCTGCAGGAAGGCCGCCTGCGCCTGCGGGTGTACCTTGACCGGTGCTCGGTGGAGGTCTTCGCCCAGGACGGGCTCGCCACCATCACGGACCTGGTGTTCCCCGCGGAGGAATGCACCGGGATGGCGGTCTTCGCGGAAGGTGAGGGCGCGCAGCTCGTGGCGCTCGACGTCGTCGGACACTGAACGTTAGGTCCTGGATGTGTGCGGAATCCCGCAAGATTGATTCAAAAATGTGGATCCGTACACTCAGTTAGCGCCGGTCGGGGTTATCCTCAAAGGGCGCATCCAGGTGCAGGGGGCTAGGCGCGCCGCGGTGTGAGTGCCGCGGGCAAGTTTCATAATTTGCATTCACGCCGGGGGAACCCGGTGGATTTCAAAGGAAACGAGCATGGGCCGTCGACACGCAGCAACTGACCCGAGCTATCCCCGCTGGGTGTGGATCGCCGCTGCGGCCACCGTGGCGCTTCTCATTGTTGGCGGCGCATTCGTCCTGCGGGCGCTGATCTTCCCGGATTCAGCGGATGGCCCATCTGCGGGGAATGGCAGCCAGCCCTCACCCAACGAACCACTCGCGCAGGACAGTCCTCCCGCCGTCGCCGGGTCCTCGCCCTGCATCGCGCTGAACATCCTGACGTCGCTCGAGAACGCCGACATGGCGCGTGCCTTGGCGGCCGAGTACACGGCAAAACCGCGCAATGTGGACGGCAAGTGCGTGACGCCGGAAGTGACCCAGGAAAAATCGGCGGCCGCTGCCGGCAAGGTGGCTGCACAGTTCCCCGGAGTTCCGGCCGGCGACAGGCCCGCCATCTGGCTGCCGGACTCCTCCGCCTGGTTGCGGATCGCCGGGCAAGGCGGCGGAAATACTGTCCCTGAGGAGGGAACCAGCATTGCCCGCAGTGCCATCGTCGTGGCCATGCCGGAGCCGATGGCCTCCGCCCTCGGCTGGGACGACCAGCCGCCGTCGTGGTCCGACGTCTTCAAGATGGCCGGGGAGCAGGACGTCTGGGAGCGCCTGGGCCACGGCGACTGGGGGAAGTTCAAGTTCGGCAAGGCCAGTCCGCTGGTCTCCACGGCGGGCCTGATGGCACTTGCTGCGTCCTACAGCGCGGCCGGCGGCAGCGTGGGCGGCCTTGACGCCATGGACCTGAAGGCATCCTCCCTGCTGGAAAAGGTGCGTGCCGTGGAATTGGGCACCAGCCATTACATGGCTACCCCGGAACATTTCCTGTGGCACGCCAGGGAGGCCGACGACGCCGGGAACGTCGCAGAATTCCTCTCCGCGGTGATTGTCGATGAAAAATCCGTCTGGGACTACAACCGCGGCGTGGTCAGTGAGGACGGGACAACGAAGCAATCGGGACCCGCGCCCAAGGAGGCGCTCCGCGCCATCTACCCCAGCGACGGCGTGCACGTGGCGGACAACCCCGCAGTGGTCCTCGGCGGAGACTGGGTGGACAGCCTGCAGCGGTCCGCGGCCCGGGACTTCCTCGCCTTTGCAGTGACGGAACAGGGCCAGAACGTTGTCAAGGCGTCCGGTTACCGGTCCATCCAGGGCGAGCTGGATACGGGGGTGGCAGGTACCGGACGCTACGCCCAGACGCTCCAGCCGCTGCCGCTGCCAAAGGCGGAGATCCTGGTCGCCATGCAAGGGAGCTTCCCCGACGTCCGCAAGCGGGCCAGGGCTTTGTTCCTGGTGGACGTCTCGGAGTCCATGGTGCAGGATCCGGGCGCCAACAAGCTGCAGCGGGCCAAGGACGCGGTGGTCAAAGCGCTGGACCACTTCACGGGCGAGGATGAGATTGGACTGGCCGCCTTCTCCCATGAGGGCGACGGACCGCTGCAGCCGGGCATCGTGACTCCCGTGGCCCCGTTCAAGTCCAACAAAGAGGACCTCATCGCCAAGCTCAATGAGTTGAAGGCCGTGGACGCCACGCCACTTTTCGAAGCTGTGAGCCGCTTCGCCGGGGAGCAGGCCAAGGGATACAAGGACGATTTCATCAACACCATCGTGCTCCTGAGCGACGGCAAGAATGACACCACCCATCCGGGCGACCTGGGCGGGCTGAGCGAGCAGTTAGGCCACCAGAACCATTCGACGCCGGTGCTCGTCTTCACCCTTGCCTACGGGCCCGACGCCGACGTCCCCACCCTCCTCCAAATCGCGAAGGCAAGCGGCGCCCACTACTACGACGCCACGGACCCGAACCGGCTCGAAGAGGTGCTCGGCGAACTGGTGACCAGTTTCTAGGCGCCGGTCCTCACGCACTTCCGGCCCGGGCTACCGGCGAACGGGATAATGCGAGCGCCCATGCACCGGCTACTCCGATGGCGATCAGGACGGTGACGAAGCCGACGGCCGGCCCGCCTGTCCATGTGAGGGCGTCGCCATGCCGCAGCAGGGCGAGCGCCTGCAGGATGACGAATGCGACTGAGGTCAGGGCCACGGGGCGGACGGTGCGGACATCGCCGCTGAACTGGCCCTGCGCGGCGGACCAGCCCAGGCCCACCAGCCACGCTCCGACGGCCCTCGCGGTGAGCTCGGACAATGTCCACGGCCACCACGTCGCAGCAGCCGCGGGTACTGCCAGGAGCGCCACGCCATAGAGCACCAGCACCCCGGCTATGACCACCAGGAGCAGCCGCAGCGCAGGGGGCAGCACGGGCCGTACCGCCGCCACGGATGCCGGGGCCGGACGCCGGGACCGGATCTGCACCCAGCTGATCACCAGCATCGCCACGGGCACGATGGCATAGATTGCCAGCCACGCCCAGGTGGCTACTTGGGCGAGGGGGCCAGCGCCGGGCGAGAGGTGGAAGCGGTCGAGGTGGATCAGGGTGACTCCCAGAGTCAGCGTGGTGAAGACGAAAACGGGCCAGACTGCCAGCCTCGCTGACTCCCAGCTTGCTGAGCGGGCGCCCGCCACCTCCAGGCCAGCGGCCGACCAGTATGCCGCACCGAGGAACACAGCGGTCATGGGCGGATTGACTGTCCATGCGAACCATTCCGCAGTCCTGAGCGGAAACACGAACAGCACCAGGCCGGCAAGAAACACCAGGAATGCGGCGATGTAGAGCAGCCACCGCATCGGCGCAATCACCGGTGCGGCGTCAGTTGAAGCGGACGTCACCGGAGAGCTCCTCGGGTGCGGCCGCCTCACCTGGGGCGGAGGGCGGGGCGGGCAGTGGGTGCCCGGCCAGGTAGGCATGGAGCATCGAGACCACGGTGGCCCCATCCCCCACTGCCGTAGCCACTCTTTTGATCGAACCGGCACGTACATCACCGATCGCGAAAACGCCGGGCATGCTGGTTTCCAGGGCCAAGGGCTGTCGGTCCGGCCTGGTGGCATCCTTGCCGGCATCCCCGCTGGTGCCCGTCCGGAGAAAGCCGGCCTGGTCCCGCTCCACGGTGTCGGGCAACCAGGAGGTCCGCGGCACCGATCCGATGAGCACGAACAAGCCGCCCGCTTCGATCTCCTCGGTTGACGTTGCGCCGCCGGCCCCGGTTGCGGCCACTTTGAGGCTGGCAAGGAATCCGTCCTGATCGCCCGCCCCCACGATCGCTGTCCCGTACCGGATCGCCACGTTCCGGGTGGCCTCCAGCTGGGAGATGAGGTACTCCGACATGCTGGCCGACAGGGTGGGCCCGCGCACCAGCAGCGTCACCTTCTTCGCGTACTTCGCAAGGTGCAGGACGGCCTGCCCGGCCGAGTTGCCGCCGCCCACAACGCAGACGTGTTTTCCGGTCATCGAGGGCGCCTCGGAGACCGTTGCCCCGTAGAAGACGCCCCTCCCCACCAGGTTTTCAAGCTGGGGTATCCCGAGGCGGCGGTAGTCCACGCCTGTTGCCACCACCACTGTGCGGCACCGCACCACGGTGCCGTCGGAAATTGACACCCGGTACAGGGCTCCATCAACGCTGAGCTTCTCCACTTTCCGCAGGAAGAGGAAGTCCGTGCCCAGGGTCCAGGCCTGGTGGAATGAGCGGTAGGCCAGGTGGGCTCCGCTGACGCCGCGGGAGAAGCCGGGGTAGTTGCGGATCAACGAACTGGTGCCGGCCTGGCCGCCCACGGCTTCCCCCTCCACCACCATGGTGGAGAGGCCTTCCGAGGAGGCGTAAACGGCTGTGGCGAGACCGGACGGACCGGCTCCCACAACCACAACATCAAAGATCTTGTCCGCTGGTGGTGGCCGCGTCACCCCAAAGGCTTCGGCGATCTCAAGGTCGCTGGGATTCTCGAGGACAATGGGGGCAGCGGTGAACTGCAGCACCATGACCGGCAGCACCGGGTCGCGCAGGCCCAGGTTCTCCAGCGTCCGTTGCGCCGTCTCTGATCCGACCGGGTGGAAGCCCACGGGGATGTGGTTCCGGCTCAGGGAGTCGCGCAGCACGTGGGTCCTTTCGTCGCCTACCTGCCCGATGAGCCGGACCGCCTCGAACCCGACACCCTGGGCCAGGTGCCAGTCGTCGAGGGCGTCCGTAATGGCCCCGTGGAACTCTTCGTCGCGGGACCGCTCGGGACGGATGATCAGTAATTCGGCGTGTCCCTGGGCGATCGCCCGGAAGACAGTGGGGGCGCTGGCGAAGTCACCCCATGTCACCACCACACCGCGCTTGGCGGCCGGATGGAAGCCGTAGGCACGGCGCAGGAAATCGAGTCCGCCACGGTCAGCCGGGCCATAGCATCCGAGGATGAGGGCCACCTGGCGGTTCCAGTGCCGGAGCCCCTCAAGCACAGCCCGTCCGTGGGCGTGGCCGGCGCAGGCCACCACTTCGTAGTCGGCGCCGTACCGTCGGCGTAGCTCATCTTCGAGGATGCGCCGGGAGGCCGGGTCCGGGGTGGCAATCAGCATGATCGGAACCGAGTCGTCCATGGCCGCCGTCTTTCCGGATCAATGGTTCGGTGGCGATCACGATACTCCCGCCGGGACAGTGGGGACAAGGTACGGAGATTCTGCCAGAATGAGGACGTCATGGAAGACCGCCCTATTCCCGGAATCAGCCCCGCCGCCACGCCCAGCGGAACAGGATGCGTGGAGTGCCTCGGCGGTGACGGCCCGGGATGGTGGCTGCATCTGCGCCGCTGCGCCCAATGCGGCCATATCGGATGCTGTGATTCATCCCCCTCGCAGCATGCCAGTGCCCACGCACGCACCGATGGCCATCCAGTCATGAGATCCTTTGAACCCGGGGAGGACTGGTTCTACGAACTTCCCACGAAGAGGTTTTTCCGCGGCCCGCGGCTTCCCGATCCCCAGTCCAGGCCGCCGGAGCAACCGTCACCCGGACCGGCTGGCAAGGTACCGGCAGACTGGCAGGAGCACATCCACCGGTAACCGCGGACCGGGCATCAATTGCGCCGGCGGGTTTCGGCGGGGTTGCTGGGTAGGCTGGATGGATGGCGACAGTTATCCTCGTGCGGCACGGCCGCACCACAGCCAATGCCGCTGGAATGCTGGCGGGCCGGGCGGCTGGCGTCAGCTTGGACCAGGTTGGGCGCGAGCAGGCAGCTCTGACCGGAGACCGACTCGCCGTGGTGCCCCTGGCAGGGGTGGTATCGAGCCCCCTCGAGCGTTGCCAGCAAACCGCACAGCTCATCCTGGAACGCCAGGCTGGTAATCCTTATGCGCCGGCCGAGCCCGATCTCACCGAGTGCGATTACGGCCAGTGGCAGGGGCGGATGCTCAGTGATCTCGCGACCGAAGACCTGTGGGCGGCCGTGCAGTCGCAGCCGTCCGCCGTCGTTTTTCCCGGCGGTGAATCCATGGCAGCGATGCAGGCCCGTTCGGTGGCAGCAATCCGACGCCACGATGCAGCCTTCGAAGCCGAATACGGGCCAGGAGCCGTGTGGGCGGCCGTGAGTCACGGTGACGTCATCAAATCAATCCTGGCCGACGCGCTCGGTATGCACCTCGATCTGTTCCAGCGCATTAACGTGGGCCCTGCCTCCGTATCGATCGTCCACTACGGCCCCCTTCGGCCCAGCGTCCATGCGACGAACACCGACGCCGGGGATCTGTCGTGGTTGTCGAACGGTATCAAAACCGGCGATGCACCCGTGGGCGGCGGTGCAGGGCACACGGCGCAGTAGACCTCATGTGCCTAAGATACTGACATGCCCACACTTGTCCACGAGTTTGCCTGGCCTGACCGGGTCGTCATTGGCACCATCGGCGTTCCCGGGGCGCGCACCTTCTACTTGCAGGTACGCACAGGTAAGAAAATTGTGAGCATCGCCCTCGAGAAGCAGCAGTCGGCCCAGCTCGCCGAGAAGATCGACGAAATCCTCGATCAGCTCATCACGCTTGAGGGCAACCCCTTCAGCGTTCCCACGGGTACACCTATAGAACTCGTGGACAATGACCAGCTCGAAGCGGTCGAGGAGCAGTTCCGCACCGGGGCCATGACCTTGGGCTGGGACCCGACGACGGCGCAGGTGGTCATCGAGGCATACCCCATCATGGATGCCGACTCTGATGAAGACGACGAACCGTCTGATGGGAACGGCAGCGAGGTACCCGAGATGCTGCTCGTGCGGATGCCCGTTGGCACCGCCCGCGCCTTTGCCAAGCGGACCCGGGAGGTGGTGGGTGCCGGGCGTCCCGCGTGCCCGCTCTGCGGCTACCCCGTGGACCCCGACGGGCACGTCTGCACACTGCCCGAGGTCTGATGCCGGCGCCCGACCTGCTGACTGCCGAGCTGACCCTCACCGGTCGCATCGCGACGGCGTCGAACGCCACCTTCCTGGGCAGCATCGGCGGCACCACGGTCGTTTACAAGCCGATAGCCGGGGAGAAACCGCTGTGGGACTTTCCCGACGGCTTCCTGGCCTACCGGGAGGTCGCAGCGTACCTGGTTTCCGAGGTCTTCGGCTGGAACGTGGTGCCATTCACCTGGCTCCGCGATGGTCCTTTGGGCGAAGGAATGGTGCAGCTGTGGCAGGAGTCAGATCCCGGCCAGACTGCGGTGGACCTCGTTGCGGCGGACGACGACGTACCCGGGAACGGGTGGAAACACGTCCTTGAGGGCCAGGATGGGAGCGGACGGAGAGTCGCCCTCGTCCATGAGGACACGCCGGCGCTTCGACGCATGGCGATGTTCGACGTCGTCGTGAACAACGCCGACCGCAAAGGCGACCACATCCTTGCCATGGCGGACGGCCACCGGCACGGTGTGGACCACGGGCTCACCTTCCACCGGGATTACAAGCTGCGCACGGTGCTGTGGGGGTGGCTGGGAGACAAACTGACTGCCGAGGAACGCGACGGCATCGACCGCATCATCGAAGGCTTGAACGGAGACCTGGGCCGAAGCCTGGAGAACTTGCTCAGCGCCCAGGAAGTCGCGTCGCTGGCAGCGCGCTGCGCCCGGTTGCGGTCCGCAGGGCGTTTCCCCGCGCCGAGAGCCGAGATGCCTGCGGTCCCCTGGCCGCTGTTCTAAGGACAAACGGGTTGCAGGCTTCGGAGACTATGCGGACATTGAAGGCATAGAACGCTCACTCTGTGGGACTGACGGGGCGGGCAGGAACCCCAGCTCGTGGAAAAGGTTCGAGGTCCAAAATCAGGGGCATATGGTCGCTGTACGACAGCCAATCCTCGTGCCGGCCAATCTCGAGAGACGCTGATGCGCTTCGTAGGAAGGCGTAGTCAATGTGGTGGCCGAAGTGCAGCTTCTTTGTGTGGTAGTAGGTTTTGGTACTTTCGGCACCGTGAGAGATTCCCTCACTTTGATGGTGAACGCTTTGTAGTCCGAGTTCGTGCAGCTTATTGACCAACAGGGAATGGTTCCGTCCCGGGTGTGCGCTGTCCCAGATGGTGTTGCTGTTGAAGTCGCCGATAAGCAGAGAAGGTCCCGACGTCAGGAAGCCAGCATGCCGGTCAACAACCTCGTGCGTGACGCGGACATATTTCAGGTCTTTATCGCGGACGTGAGCCCATAGTGCGACGATGTTCACGCCGTCCACAATGAACGGAATATGCCAGGGCAGGAGACGTCCGGCTTCATGGAGTGTGTAGGAGCGGTCCGTGAAACCTATGACGCCGAGACCTTTGTGAGGGTTGGAACCGACCCAGGCTTTGAACGGAGCATCGCTTTCAGCAATATGTTTCTGCGAAACCTCCTGGAGGACCGCGATGTCGGGCCGAAGCGTCTCGACCTGCGTGCGCTTTCTGGCATAACCCATGGCACAGTTCCAGGAGACTATTCGCATGCCTCCAAGTTACTTGACAGTGGGTCGGCCCAACGCCCCTGTATGCCTCGCACCCTGGATAGTTGGTGTCCACTTTGCTGCTTATGGGCGTCCAACCTCCCGAAGGTAAGCTGAACTGGCTGAAGCGGCAAGGGAGAGGTCGGGGACAAGTTGGTTGCAGTCTGGGGCATTCACAATGACGCACTGTCTGATGAATTGGTTGAGGAGGGATTCATCAGCATTGGCTGGTCTGCCATTCCCGACATCCGGTCGATCGGCAGCGACCGCGATTCATTGAAGCGCGCACTAACCGGCGCTTATCCGGAAGCCAAGGCAGGAGCTATTCCAGTCTGGGCTGGCATTCTCTATCGCTTCGGCTTTGAAATGAAGAAGGGCGACATTGTCATTGCACCGTATCGCGCCGACAGTACCCTAAACTTCGGCGTCATTACGGGGGAATACGAATACCTACCCGATGCCCCTGTCCACCCCCACCGCCGCAAGGTGAGATGGGTAAAGACGGGGGTTTCTCGAGGCCTGTTTCCCCAGGCAGCACTGTATGAAATTGGCTCCGCAATGACGCTTTTCCGGGTCAGGAAAAATGTTTCCGTGTTCATGAGTTTCCTTGATGCAGGCACAAACAGCTCTCCACAGGAACACCTCGTTTCAACAGAGGCGCACGCCGCCGATGAGTGGATCGAAACCGAGCCAAGCGCCGCCCGGTTGGACCAGTTCACCCACGACTTCATTCTGAAGACCCTGCTGCAAGACCTTTCACACGAAGAGTTCGAACATTTCACGGCTGATCTCCTCCGCGCCATGGGATACCAAGCCCGTGTCACGCCTTACTCCTCGGACGGCGGTGTTGATGTCATCGCGCATAAGGACCCTCTGGGCCTCGAACCGCCCGTGATTAAGGTCCAGTGCAAACACACGGCCGCACAGCAGTCCCGGCCAGACGTTCAGCGCCTCAGTGGAACGCTCGCACACGGTGAACTTGCCCTCTTCGTCTGCCTTGGAAGTTTCAGCAAAGATGCAGTGGGCTATGAGCGCGAAAGGCAAAACCTTCGTCTCCTAACCGGAGCAGATGTCGTAGAACTGACCCTGCAGAATTACGACAACATATCATCGCTGTGGAAAACGCGTATTCCACTCCGCCAGGTGTACGTGGTGGACCGCGCTAGCGAAGGACGCTAATCCGGACGGGAACAGAGCTAGGGCATCGTGTTCCTCCAGTGGTCCCGCCAATTGCCGTAGAGTTCGAACCTCAGGGTGGGCTCCTGCGCAGCGCGAACGATCGATGCCGCGACCGGAAATTCCGCGTCGCGGTGGACAAGCTTGCCACCGCTTTTATTCCCCGGCTGTGGACCGCTTTCTAGTCCTCTGCCAGCAGTCTCCTCAATCCTCGTGAACGCCGCCGATTGCATATCCCAGCGCATGCCGAGCGTGGCTTCTTGCTCCTGCACAAGTTGGAGGCCCGATGCCACGTGCGCGAAGTCAGTCTTCTCTTTCCGTAGTTTTGTCAGAGCCAGACGCGCGCGCTCATGTCGGTACCGAGGCGCCAGCGGTTTCACTCCTGGGTAGCCTGACCCTGGCAGGGCCGTCAGCAACAAGGACCATTCCACGAGGAGATCGAGACGCTTCGCCTCGATCTGAGAGCTAGTGCCGGTACTGCCATAGACATCTGCCACAGCACTCCAAAACAAAACGAAGTTCTTGAGCAACCCTTCAGCGTCAAGGGCATCAGTGAGTGCCGCTTGGTCGAGTTCGATGATGTCGAGTACAAGGGATTGGGGCAGAGTCTTGGACCCCTCATGCCCCAACTGCAAGAACCTGTCGACGCGAGCAGCCGTTGCGCTGAAGCACACAGTCCATTCACGGATGCCCAGCATCCTGGATACAACAGGCCGCTCCTCTTTACGCAACATGTTCTTATCCAGTTGAAGTACGGGGTGATATCTTGTTCGGTCATGGTTTCTCCTCCGGGTGACTTAAAGCGAAGCGCCCTTGGCGGATGCCAAGGGCGCGAATTCTGGAAAGACTATTCATTTATGGGCAGGCGGTTGGATGATAGACAGCTGATAAGACGTAGGTCAGGAATTGCAAAAGGCCCCCGGGATCCGGAGGCCTTCATTGCTTCCATTATCTTCTTTGCTGCGTTACCAAATCAAAAAGCGATGGTCTGAGCGGCTTTTAAAACGATCGCTCTGTTGGCAACTTGGACAAGGTGCTCATTGCACCGCGCTTCACCAGCTTACTAATTTGCTCCTGTCACGTATTGTGAGAGCGCTTCCGTTACACATGCAAATCGGGATCGCAGCCTACTAAATTGAACTCGCCCCGCCGGAAGCCAATGTACTGAGACTGACACAGCCGCTTTTACCTAAGGGGCCTCAGTCAACGGCTCGTCCTCTGAATCCGTTGACAGTGCGGCTGGTAGCGGTAACCCATACTTCTCGCACAGGAATCGGGTCTGGCAGTACCGTTGCGCATCAGCGGCCACATTGCCGAGGACCGCTGAGTTCATACCGGCACCAATGAGGATGCCCACGAACGGCACCACCTTGGCAACGTTTTGAACCGGCACTCTGGCGCCAGCCGGACCGAGGTGCTGCAGTAGCTTCTCGAGGGCGGCCAGCAGACGGTGGTCGGCGCGGAGTTTGTCGGACCACCGAACACGTCCATTGATCGCTTCGGCTGCGCGGGCGACGTCACGCAGGGGCTCGACCTTGGCAGCTTGCGCCATGAATGACCGGCGCACCAGGCGTTGGATGAATATCTGCTCATCGGGGTCTCTTGCGTCGTAGCCGTACGAGTACGCGATCCGCGCCGCAATCGACGTGCTCAGGACTTGGATGACGAGAATGTCCGCTGACATCGCAACAGGAATGCCGGCCACGGGAGTCAGGGCCAGCACACCCATCGTCCCACCTTCCAGTGCGCCAGCTGTCCGCCACGTGAGGGTGTTGAATTTCAGCAGCCGGTCGCACACCTTGAGGTCGTGTTGCCGCAGTTCGGTGAAACTGTTGAGCTCGAGACCTCGCTTGCGGGCAAGCTTTTCAACGCCCTCAGGGTCGTTGAGTTCCATAGCCCAGTCGTTGACCAATTCGAGAAGCGCTGCCGCGCCTTCGAGCGCTGGCCGCACCGCTGCGGTTCCGACAGCGTCGCCGGCACGGCGCATGGGCTCCTTGACCCGCTCCGGCACAGCTGCCGTCACCCTGTTCACGGCCTTTCCTGTTACCTCTCCGGTGCGCTCGAGCGCAGTGCTTGCCCAGTTCGGCAGGCCCCGGCGGTTGTTACGCCGCTGCCAGTGCTCGTTGAGCTTGTCCCACACTTGCCCCTCGTAGGCGCTCATCGGCGTCGCGCCGCCGACGAGCGGATCGGTAAATGTGCTCACTGAGGTTCTCCGTTTCGACTGTGGTCGCTGGATCCCATAATGCACCACGTGGTGCGACGCATGGGTAAGGCGCTGTGGTTCGCAAGAGGGTCTCCTTCCCCCCAAGGTTTGCAACTATCCCGAGATCTGAACCCGCGCCGCTTCCTGCAACAGCGGATCAGAGATCATTACGGTGGCAGCACCCGGCGCAATATCGAACGCAATGAAACCCCGAGACTTGTCCCCGGGCAGGACGTCACCTGAACCGAGCTGGTTGTCCGCGAACATGCTGATGTCGGCTTTACGTCCGTTTGCGTCCTTGGCCGAGAAGTACAGCGGGTTGGACGAGGTAGTGCCCTTCTCCGTTTCCCAGAGGACGTCCAGGAGCAGGTAGGTGCCGTTCTTCGGCGGGGTGGCAAACGCCGTCGTGCTCACGGCATCCGTCCGGACGGCGGAGATAATCGTAATCCTGGCAACGTTGCCGTTGCGCATGTCCACAGCGAACGGCGTTCCTACCGTCGGGGTGGCGGGCGCCGCCGGAGCAGGCGCAGGAGCGGACGACGCCGGTGCTGCCGCCGGCTGGACTGCCTCGGCCGAAGCAGCCGGGACACCAGTGCCGCCAGCGGTGCCGGTGTTGCCGCCGGAGCAGGAGCCCATGAGAATGCCGAGCAGCAGGACGCCCGCAGGGATAACGAAACGCTTCTTTTTGTAGAAGGCGCGCTTGGCCGGTGCCGGAGCTGCCGGCTGGGTGGGGAATGCAAAGTTCTGGTCAGTCATTGTGATGCCTTTCGAGAGTGCGTGCTGTGATGCGGAGGTTGTTACTGCTTTTCCCATTTGCCGCAGCGGGTTGAGTTGAAGTCCTGGCCGGCCGAGAGGGTGACCACGGGACGGCCGCCTCCCGGGATGTCATTTTCGATGATGTCGCCGCCGTTGCTGCCGCTGCGGTAGATACCCCAGTAGCAGGTGGAGCCCACGGCAGCCGCGGCACGGTAGGTGCCAGGTTCAATGTCGGTACCCACGGTCCAGGTTCCGTCGCTGACTGTGTTGGCGGCTTTGGCCTTTTCTGCTCCGGTGACAGCCTCTTCGCGGGCTTTCACCGCAGCTTCGGCAGTCTTGACCGCGGCGTCGGCTTTGCCCACCTCGGCCTCCCTGGCTGCGACTTTGGATTCGCGGGATGCCATTCCGTTTTCGAGGGTGTCGTACTTGCCCTTCAGTGAGGCATAGCTGGACAATGCGGCATCCCGCTCGGTCTCAACCGTGGACTTCTCGTCCGCCAGGGACTGGTACGCCTCGCTTGTTTTCGGGTCCGGCAGCATAGTCCCAACGGCCGTGCCGCCCGCGAAAAGTACGACGGCGGCGCCCGCCAGGAGGATCCGCTTCTTCCTTTTCGGTTTCGCTGCTGAAGCCGGCTGCTCGCCGGCGGGGCCGATAAAAACCTCCTCGATGGAGGCTTCCTGCGCCCAGGGATCCGGGCTGACGTGGCTGTGCGACATTTCTCTTCCTTTGTTCGTGGATTACCGCTAAACGGCGGCGGAATCCTGCTCCCCCAATGTGCGGTCTCCCGCCGCCGCCGCAGCTCCGGAAGATTCCTTCTTGGCTGCAGGACGAACCTATGGCCAGTCCGGGGTTGATCGACCAATGTTTGCTGATAACCCGGGTTATCAGCGCCGGAGCGGTAATGTCTGCCAGCGCCGCTAGGCTGAAGCCACCACTACCAACGAGGGGGAAGCATGGACACGGCCACCGGGGAACTGCGCATGTCGCTCGCCGACGTCGCCGCCCTGGCACAAGTGCAGCGCCCGGTTGTCTCCATGTGGCGCAAGCGGAGCGGCGGAGGACCGCTGCCGTTTCCGGCAGCCAAGGGAAACCACAACGGGGTGGAACTCTTCGACGCCGACGACGTCACCGCCTGGCTCCAGGCCACCGGCCGCGGCAACAACCCTGAGGCGCGGAACGACGTCGCTGTCTTTGCCCGGCTCGCCGCCCCGGCAGCTGGAGCTCCCCGGGACAGTCGGCAGACCTTCGATGGCCTCACCTCGCTCCTCGCCCTAAAGGTCATCACCGGGCAGACCCTCAGCCGAACCAGCACCGCCGAGCTGCTGGACTCCGCCGATGAGGCTGACCCGGACGACGTCTTCCTCTACTCCGAGCTGGAGGCCCTGGATACTGCACTGCCGGGCCTGGCACACTTCGCCGACCGGCTTGCAGACAGTGCGTTCAGCGCGCTGGCAGCGTTCGAGAAACTGCTCGCCCACCGCTTCAAGGCAGGGCTGCGGGAGCAATCGGACACTGCACTGACGGACGCTGCGCTCAAGCTTGTCAGCACCACAGCCCTGGAGCTCGCCGCAACCCTGGACCGGAAGCCACTGTTCGTAGACTCCACGCCGGGCGGCAGCGACGTGATGCTCAGCATCGTGCAGCAGTCCGGCGAATCAGGGCCCGTCACTTTCCTCGCAGCAGACCACGACGGCGGCGCCTCACGGTTTGCCCGCCGCCGCCTGGCAGTGCACGGCGCGGACAGCGCACCGGTCAAGATTGACGCCAAAGGCGCCTTCACCGTCAGTGGTCCCGCCGTGCATGTGGCCCAATATCCGGCTCCCGGCGATCCTGCACTGGACACCACTGGCATCCTGCTGGGCATCGAGAACATCGTCCTGCAGATGGACGACTCCCAGCGGGCGGTGGTCATTGCCCCTGCCCGAGTGCTGTGCGACGCCTTGCCGGGCGAGGCCGGGAACTTGCGCGCAGGTCTCCTGCGCTCCGGCCGGGTGCGCGCAATCGTCCGGCTCCAGCCGGGTCTTCTTCGCGCCAAGCCACGGGAACCGCAAGCTTTGTGGGTGCTGGGTCCGTCCTTCGCGGAAGTGCCCATCGCCGACCGCTGGACCATGGTGGCGGACCTGAGCACTAGGCCGCTCACCCTCGATGTGAGCCAGGACCTGATCAGCGACGCCGTCGCCTCCATGGGCAGCCGCGCCACCATCCGTGCCCACTCCTTCCGGTTCGCCCGTCTGGTGCAGACGCGCATACTGCTGGCCAGCCACGGATCGCTTGTCGGCGTCCCGCCGGCCAAAAGTACGACGGCGGCGCGCGGCATTGAGACAGCGCTGCGGATCGAGGAACTCGTCCGGGTCCTCTCCGCCGGGGCGGCCGAGCCGCCTGCACTGCCGGCGGTCCAGCCCGCGGCGGCCGGCGCCCCACTCCAGCCCGCAACGGTCCAGGAGCTTATGAATACCGGCAACCTCAGGTATGTGAACCCGACGGTCGTGGTCATCACTGACAGGAACGAGCTCGACGGCCAGCTGTTCGAAGGCTTCGACCGGAGCCTGCTGCTCGCCGAATCGCCCAAGCAGATCAGGAAACGCTCCGAACTGCGCGACGAGCTGAGCAACCGGACAACTGGCGGTATTTATTTCACCACCCTGCAGAAGTTCGGCCGCAGCAAATCGGAGAAGGACGCTGGCGCCGACCACCCGCTACTGTCCGACCGGCGCAACATCATCGTGGTGGTGGACGAGGCCCACCGCTCCCACTACGACGATCTGGACGGCTACGCCCGGCACCTGCGCGATGCGCTCCCCCACGCAACACTGATCGCCTTCACCGGTACCCCGATCTCCTTTGACGACCGGAACACCCAGGACGTCTTCGGCGAATACATCGACATCTACGACCTGTCCCGGGCAGTGGAGGACGGTGCAACCGTACCCGTGTACTTCGAGCCGCGGCTGATCAAGGTGGGGCTTTCCGAAGGGGTCACGGAAGAGGACCTGGACAAGTCCGCCGATGAACTGACCCTGGGGCTCGACGATACGGAACGTGCGCGCATCGAGGCGAGTGTCGCCGTCGTCAACGCCGTTTATGGTGCGCCGCAGCGCATCGCCGCGCTGGCCGAGGACCTGGTGGCGCACTGGGAGAACCGGCGCGAGCGGATGGGCAAGTTCATCGAGGCGCCGGGCAAGGCGATGATCGTGGGCGGGACGCGCGAGATCTGCGCGAAGCTGTACGCCGCAATTGTGGAACTGCGCCCGGACTGGCATTCGGACGACCTGTCAAAGGGCAAGATCAAAGTGGTGTACTCGGGTGACGCCACCGATGTGCCGCCGGTGTCCGGCCATGTACGCCGGGAGTCCCTGAATGCCCAGGTGAAGGAGCGGCTCAAGAACGTTGACGACGAGTTGGAACTGGTGATCGTCAAGGACATGATGCTCACCGGTTTCGATTCTCCCCCGCTGCACACCCTGTACCTGGACCGGCCGCTTAAGGGCGCGCTGCTGATGCAGACGCTGGCGCGGGTGAACCGCACGTTCCGAGGAAAAGAAGACGGCCTGCTGGTGGCGTACGCACCACTGGCGGAGAACCTGTCCAAGGCACTCAGCGAGTACACCAAATCAGACCAGACGAACAAGCCCGTGGGCAAGAACATCGAAGAGGCCATCGGCCTGACGGTGTCCCTGGTGGAGAACCTGCGCACCCTTCTGGCCGGATATGACTGGAAGTCCGTGCTGATGAAGGGCGGGCCGAAGTCATTCCTGAACGCCGTGACTGGTGCTGTCAGCTATTTGCGCAATCCGGGTACGTCAGGCAATCAGCCAGCAAATGGCGAAGAATCACTGGCTTCAAAGTACCGCAGGTTTTCTGGACAGCTGTCCCGGGCCTGGGCGCTGTGCTCCGGTTCCGAGACGCTGGCGGAGCTACGGCCGGAGATCCAGGTTTACGAGGAGATCCGCGTATGGATGGCGAAGTACGACGCCGCCGACCGCCAAGCAAGTGGGGAACCTGTACCGGAAGAGATCCAACGGTTGCTAGGGAACCTGATCGCTTCCGCCACTTCGTCGGGCGAGGTGATGGACATCTACGACGCCGCCGGCATGCCCAAGCCGTCCCTGGATGACCTGACACCCGAGTTTATTGCCAAGACGCAGAAGGCACGGAACCCGCAGCTGGCCATCGAGGCGCTGCGGAAACTGATTGCCGATGAATCTGCATCTTCCACCCGGAACAACGTGATTCGTCAGCGGGCATTTTCGGAGCGGATCACCGAGCTGATGAAGAAGTACACGAACCAGCAGCTGACGTCGGCTGAGGTGATCGCGGAGCTGGTGGAGTTGGCGCGCGAAGTGGCTGCCGAAGGTAAGCGTGGGGAGCAGTTCACTCCCCCGTTGAACTCCGATGAACTGGCTTTTTACGACGCTGTGGCCCAGAACGAGTCTGCGGTGGAAGTCCAGGGGGAAGGCGTCCTGGCTGACATTGCACGCGAGCTCGTCTCGGTAATGCGGCGGGACGTGCGAACGGACTGGACCGTCCGCGACGACGTTCGGGCAAAGCTTCGCTCCTCCATCAAACGCCTCCTGGTCCGGTTTGGTTACCCGCCGGACAAGCAGCCCGAGGCCATCAAGCTAGTGATGGAGCAGATGGAGTCAATGGCTCCACGGTTTGCTGAAGCACGTCTTTAGCCATTAGGTCTTCTGTCAGCAGGCAGCAGTAACAAACACGAAAATGGGGAAATCATGTCGTCATACGAATCATCTACAGGTTTTGGCGGGCCCGCAGTGCCGCCAGCACCTCAGCCCGCGCCACACGTAAGCATGGGCAAAAAGAATAGCCGGTTTGGCACCTTTGCCAGGGCAGCAGGACCGATCCAACTGGCTCGGATTATTCTGGGCGCAGTGCTTGGACTGTTGTTCATCCTGACCTGGCTCGGCACCGGTCCTGCCGTTGTTGATGCGGGCAGCCCATCCGACTGGAAGTCAGAGCTCGCCGCCGCCGGCGTAAAAAACGATGTCAACAACGGGGAAACCAAGGGGGCTCCGCAGCAGTCGGTGGTTAATGGCTGGTACGCCAACGACATCGCTGCAGTTATGGCTTCACAAAATACCTACATCGCCGCCAGTTCTGCCCGGAATGGAACTCTTTTGACGCTAGTCGGCCTAGGGGTTGCGGGCGACCTGATCCTCCGAGGACTGGAGCGTACCCGCCGGTCTGCGGCGATTACCGGGAATTCACAGCGGATCCACAACGTCCAATGATCAAACGTCTTTCGATAGCGCTTGTTGGGGTGATCGCGTTGGGGCTCGCAGGCTTGGGGGTGGCAAGTATCCTTGGCTACTCCCCCTTACAAGTCCAGCAGGTTGACCGCAGCCAGCCCTCACTGCTGAAATCAGTCAAAGACATCAGCCAATATCACGCAGCGGTGGGCAACTTCGAGGTGGTGCTTGACGTCGAGGACGACATTCCCGGGATTCCGGCCCTTCTTGCAGGGCGTCGAACGCTCTTTGTCGCTGCCGGTACCGTCAACACGTATGTCGACCTGTCCGGTTTTGCCGAGAAAGACCTCACATTGTCCGCCGACTGCAAGTCGGCAACGGTGCACCTACCTGAGGCACAGCTCGACAAGCCGAATTTGGACCACGACCGATCCTATGTTTTCAGCCAGGATCGTGGTGTAGTCGACGCGATCGCGGATGCAATCGAACCTCCTCAACAGGCGCAATTCTTCAAACTCGCCGAGACGACGATGACCAAGGCTGCAGAGGAGTCGGAGCTTCGCAAGCAAGCGAGTGAGAACACCAAGGTTATGCTGACCGGCATGTTCAGCTCGCTCGGAATCCAAGCCACGTTCCTTTGATAAACGAATGACCCCGCACGCCAAAAGGCGGGCGGGGTCACGTGGGGCTTACACCCTACGCCAGCATGCAACTTAGAACTTGCCCTTCCCCGAGCTTCGCTCTTGGACCATCGCAATGTTGCCTATTACTGGTCCTTGTCCGCTGCTCTGGCTGATGCCGCCCGGCGTATAGCTTCCGCATACGGTCGGTCCTCTTCCTTCTTGGCGTTGTCAAGCTCCTCGAACGGTACCAAGGCACTGTGGGAAGGATCCGCCTCTGACATCCAGACGGACCACGCATCATGTACATCGTTAAGAGAGACGCTCGATCCCTTTACCAGTGCAAGGAGGGCGTACAGGCGATAGAGCTCTGGCGCACGAGCCGACGGTCGCGAAGCTTCGTCCAATTCTGACTCAATTTGCCTCGCCATGTGTTCGATATAGTTCATAACCAGACCATAACCGCCATTACGGCATTAAGCAGCAGGAAGAGAAGTGGGACGAGTCTTTCGACTGTGCCCAGCTCAGCATAGCGTTCCCGCCAACCTTGCACTTTGTCACCTTTGAGCGAATTCCATTCGCTGGTGAACGGCCTAACGCTAAAATGGTGGGCTTCCATTTCATTGATTACCTGAAATTTTGCTCGGTTCAGATCCCTATAACTCCGCAGTTGTAGCCACCATGTGATACTGACGATCACTCCCACAATGGCTAATAGGAAATTTCGCAGTGGATCGACATTGCTGCCGTCCCCCACGCTTTGGAACAGTGCTGGAACGCCCAAGATCAGAGTCTGTAGTGTCAGGTAGAACTGGTTAGCCTGACCACGCCTGGCGGAGACCCGGTCCGCCATTTCCACTGCCGTCTTATACAACTCGCGAACATCACCACCGGCTTCTGACATCAATGCTGACTATCTGAAGTGGCAGCAACGATCCGACGGGTGGACGGTGCCCTGAACATCGGGATCACGCGTTTTTACCCTCATTCATCATCTGCCGAACGGCAGCTGCAATGTCCACCCATTTCCAATTGATTACTCGATTACGGGCCAATCCACTTGGTAGTGCCGTGCTAACTCCAGCCCCATCCACGTAAACGCCAAAAGTAGGCACGTTGCTTGCCTTAGCCATGGCGATCTCTTTCACCACGCCCGCGGCGCCAGACGTGTTCTGGCCAACAAGGACGATACACATGTGCGTTGCATTGATTTTCTGCGCGATCAACCGCTCCCACTGTGCTTGGGGCAAGGGCGTCTTGCTCGACCAGTCTTCTACCGTGAATGGAGTGGGTGAATCGCTACGGGCCTGGCCAGCAAACAAGATTCGCTCGACCTGGTTATGGTCGAAGTCGAAACTGACAAACGCGCGGGGTTCAGCCAAAGCAGGGCTCCTAAATAGGACGAAAACTTAATACGAGGGAAACCGGCAGCAAAGCGTGAATGACAACCGCTGGCCACCGACCCCCCCGGACGTCGGTAAATCTCTCGAATGAGGTGATCCGGTCACCGCATGAAAAAGTTAGGACGAAAAATCCATCCAACCGACCAAGATAGTAGCAATGTGGCACATTATTGCCGCCCGCCGACTAACTTGTTTGTGTGCCACGAGGGCTGTCATTCACCACTAAGCAAAACGAAGAATGGAGCCTCGCTTTGCCCTACAGATGTAGGAGGGGAAATCTCAAGGATCTAGAAGTCCCAGTCCTCGTCTTCGGTGTTGACGGCCTTGCCGATCACGTACGACGAACCCGACCCGGAGAAGAAGTCGTGGTTCTCGTCAGCGTTCGGGGACAGGGCCGAGAGGATAGCCGGGTTCACGTCCGTGACGGAGGACGGGAACATCGCCTCGTAGCCCAAGTTCATGAGGGCCTTGTTGGCGTTGTAGTGCAGGAACTTCTTGACGTCCTCGGCCAGGCCAACGCCGTCGTAGAGGTCATGCGTGTACTGGACCTCGTTCTCGTACAGCTCAAAGAGCAGCTCGAACGTGTAGTCCTTGATCTCCTGGCGGCGCTCCTCGGACAGAGTCTCCAGTCCGCGCTGGAACTTGTAGCCGATGTAGTAGCCGTGCACGGCCTCGTCACGGATGATCAGGCGGATCAGGTCAGCGGTGTTCGTGAGCTTGGCGCGCGAGGACCAGTACATGGGCAGGTAGAAGCCCGAGTAGAACAGGAAGCTCTCCAGCAGCGTGGAGGCCACCTTGCGCTTCAGGGGATCGTCGCCCTGGTAGTAGTCCATGACGATCTGGGCCTTCTTCTGAAGGTTCTCGTTCTCGGTGGACCAGCGGAACGCCTCGTCAATCTCCTTGGTGGAGGCCAGCGTGGAGAAGATGGAGGAGTAGCTCTTGGCGTGCACAGACTCCATGAATGCGATGTTCGTGTAGACGGCTTCCTCATGCGGGGTCAGCGCATCCGGAATGAGGGAGACGGCGCCCACCGTGCCCTGGATGGTGTCCAGCAGGGTCAGGCCGGTGAAGACGCGCATGGTGAGCTGCTGCTCGGCCGGCGTCAGCGTGTTCCAGGACTGCACGTCGTTGGACAGCGGCACCTTCTCCGGCAGCCAGAAGTTGTTGACCAGCCGGTTCCAGACGTCCACGTCCTTGTCGTCCTGGATGCGGTTCCAGTTAATGGCCTCGACGTGGCTGAGGAGCTTTACTTTCTCGGTCATGACTCCGACTCGCTTTCTGAAGAGAGACTTGGTTTGGCTGAGTCCTCGACGCAGTACTTGCAGTCGGCTTTCTCGATGCCTTTGTTGGTGTGATGTCTGGTGTGGGCACTGCGCTGGCTGGCAGGCTGGGGCTTGCCCTTTAGAGCAGCCGACAACTTCGCGCGAGTCTCCTCGCTTGGGCTCTTGCCAAAATTAGGATTTCCAGCGCCCTTCCTGGCATCGGATAGTGCTTTACGGGATTCTTCGCTCATTGTATGGCCGAATCCGGGGTGGTCTGCACCGAACTTCCCATAGTTTGGGTTGTCCGCCCCGGTATTCGTCCCCTTGCGGCTGATTTCCCACTTCTTGCGCTGCTCTTGACTGTGCCTTCTGCCGTAGAAAGGATTTGCAGAACCTGGGCGGCTCAGCCCCTTCCGGCCGGTGCCGCGGAGACTCGCAGCTTGGCGCATTTCCTCCGTCCACACCTGGCCGGTTGGGCCAAGGCCCCCGTCCGAGAGGTTCAACAGTCGATCACCTTCGCGGCGCAAGTAGCTGATCCATGCCGACTCCGCCTCGCCGAGCTCCTGCAGGCCCTCAATCCAGTCCAGCTCATCCGCTATGAGATCTTCAGGGTTCTGCTTGCGGACCCAGTCGTAGAACGGGGTCTTGCGTCCCTCGGCAGCCACCCGGAGGTGCTGATGGAAACGACGGCTGGCCGTCTTCGTGGTGATGCCGACGTAGCGGTACTCAACGTCCCGCCGAAGCCGGATGCCATAGACTAGGCCGCCTGTCGCCGTCGTCGTTTCCATCGCTCCCCTAAGCAGAAATCAATCGGATTGGGTCACAACATGCAGCTGACGCAGTTGTCCACCTCAGTTCCTTCCAGCGCGAGCTGGCGGAGCCGGATGTAGTAGAGCGTCTTGATGCCTTTGCGCCAGGCGTAGATCTGCGCCTTGTTGATGTCCCGGGTGGTGGCGGTGTCCTTGAAGAACAGCGTCAGGGACAGGCCCTGGTCCACGTGCTGCGTGGCAGCGGCGTAGGTGTCGATGATCTTCTCGTAGCCGATCTCGTACGCGTCCTGGTAGTACTCCAGGTTGTCGTTCGTCAGGTACGGGGCCGGGTAGTAGACGCGGCCGATCTTGCCTTCCTTGCGGATCTCGATCTTGGCGGCCACTGGGTGGATGGAGGACGTCGAGTTGTTGATGTAGGAGATCGACCCCGTGGGCGGGACAGCCTGCAGGTTCTGGTTGTAGATGCCGTGCTCCATGACGGAGGCCTTCAGCTCGCGCCAGTCATCCTGGGTGGGGATATGGTGGCCCGCGAACAGCTCGCGGACCCGCTCGGTCTCCGGGAGCCATTCCTGCTCCGTGTACTTGTCGAAGAACTCGCCGCTCGCGTACTTGGAGTTTTCGAAACCGCCGAACTTCTGGCCGGACTCGATGGCGAGCCTGTTGGACGCACGCAGGGCGTGGAACAGCACCGTGTAGAAGTAGATGTTGGTGAAGTCCAGGCCTTCTTCGGAGCCATAGTGGACCCGCTCCCGCGCCAGGTAGCCGTGCAGGTTCATCTGGCCCAGGCCGATGGCGTGGGACTTCGCATTGCCCTCGGCCACGGACGGCACCGAGTTGATGTAGGACATGTCCGACACAGCGCTCAGCGCGCGGATGGCCGCTTCAATGGAGGCACCGAAGTTCGGCGAATCCATGGTCTTGGCGATGTTCATCGACCCGAGGTTGCAGGAGATGTCCTTGCCGACGGTCTGGTACGTGAGGTCCTCGTTGTACAGGGACGGCGTGGAGACCTGCAGGATCTCGGAGCAGAGGTTGCTCATGGTGATCTTGCCGGCGATCGGGTTAGCCCGGTTCACGGTGTCCTCGAACATGATGTACGGGTAGCCGGACTCGAACTGGATCTCGGCGAGGGTCTGGAAGAACTCGCGGGCGCTGATCTTGGTCTTCTTAATCCGCGAATCGTCCACCATCTCGTAGTACTTCTCGGTGACCGAGACGTCGGAGAAGGGCATGCCGTAGACGCGTTCGACGTCGTACGGCGAGAACAGGTACATGTCCTCATTCTTCTTGGCCAGCTCGAACGTGATGTCGGGGATGACGACGCCCAGCGAAAGGGTCTTGATGCGGATCTTCTCGTCCGCGTTCTCCCGCTTGGTGTCCAGGAACCGGTAGATATCCGGGTGGTGCGCGTGCAGGTACACGGCGCCGGCACCCTGCCGCGCACCAAGCTGGTTGGCGTAGGAGAAGCTGTCTTCGAGGAGCTTCATCACCGGGATGACACCGGAGGACTGGTTCTCGATCTGCTTGATCGGCGCGCCGTGCTCGCGGATGTTGGTCAGCGACAGGGCCACGCCGCCGCCGCGCTTGGACAGCTGCAGCGCGGAGTTGATGCCGCGGGCGATCGACTCCATGTTGTCCTCGATGCGCAGCAGGAAGCACGAGACGAGTTCGCCACGCTGCGCCTTGCCGGCGTTGAGGAAGGTGGGCGTTGCGGGCTGGAAGCGGCCGTCAATGATCTCATCCACCAGCCGGGCGGCAAGTTCCTCGTTGCCGCGGGCCAGGTGCATGGCCACCATGCAGACGCGGTCCTCGTAGCGCTCCAGGTAGCGCTTGCCGTCGAACGTCTTCAGCGTGTAGGAGGTGTAGAACTTGAACGCGCCCAGGAAGGTCTCGAAGCGGAACTTCTTTTTGTAGGCACGGTTGAACAGTTCACGGATGAAGTTCATCGTGTACTGGTCCAGTGTTTCGCGCTCGTAGTACTGGTTCTTCACCAGGTAGTCGAGCTTCTCCTCCAGGTCATGGAAGAACACGGTGTTGTTGTTAACGTGCTGCAGGAAGTACTGGTGGGCGGCCTCACGGTCCGCCTCGAACTGGATTTCGCCGCTGGGACCGTAGAGGTTCAGCATGGCGTTCAGCTCGTGATAGCCCAGGCCCTTGTAGGCGGCGGGCAACTCCGGCTTCTTGGCCCTGGTTACTTCTGTGTCTGCGACAGTCGTGTCCAAAACGTGTCCAATCCCTGGTTGACCCTGGCAACGTCTTCCGGCGTTCCCATGAGTTCGAATCGATAAAGGTGGGGTACCTGGCATTTGGCGGCGATGATGTCCGCTGCCAGGCAGTAGTTGTCCCCGAAGTTTGTGTTGCCGGCCCCGATCACGCCGCGGAGCAGTTGCCTGTTCTGCGGGTTGTTCAGAAACCGGATGACCTGCTTGGGGACGGACCCCTCTCCCCCGGTGCCGCCATAGGTGGGCACCACCAGCACGAACGGCCGGGTGGCAAGCAGGGGTGCGTCCCTGGAGTAGAGCGGGATCCGGGCCACCTCGCGGCCGAGCTTCAAGACGAAGCGGCTGGTGTTCTCGGATGCCGAGGAAAAATAGATGAGCTGGCTGTCTGTGCGGACTGGTTCCGGGCTATCCAGGAGCCGGGCCGGCGGGGACACTTCCACGCGCTGAGCCGCGTGGATCTGCGAAGCCGTGTAGCCTTGCTGTGCTGTTGGTGCTGCCGTGGGAGTCACCTCAGCTGGTTGTTTGTTGCCGGCAGGAAAAGCAGGGCTCCTAGGCCACGGAGGAAACGGCCGAGAGGGCCAGTTCTTCGATCTTGTCCGGGCGGAAGCCTGACCAGTGGTCCTGGTCGGTGACCACAACGGGTGCCTGCATGTAGCCCAGGGCCTTCAGGCGCTCGAGGGCCTCGGCGTCCTGGGAGATGTCAACGCTCTGGTAGGTGATGCCCTTCTTGTCGAGCGCACGGTAGGTGGCGTTGCACTGAACACAAGCAGGCTTGGTGTAAACCGTTACGGTCATGGTCGCTGTCCCCTTTTGTCGAAATCGTCGCTGGCCCGGTGTCCCCGTCCAAGCTGTATGTCGATACTACATGTAGTGCAGACGCCTCTTTGGAACCCCAAGATGATGTATTACAAGTATGTCATTTAATGCACCGTTAATCCACAGGCAGGCCCCTTCAAAATGTCCGGAATCACGGCTTTTTCAAGGACGGAATCCACACCCTGTGGAGTAGTTAGGCACAATTAACGCCCAGCGTGTCGCGCGAAAGACGGCGTGTCGCGGCCTCCGCGGGGGACTGCGAATGCGCCAAAAAGGGGCTCCGAAGTGACCTTCGGAACCCCTCGTGGTGATTAAAGGCACGACGGCGGAACCCCGCCCGGCGCCCCGGGCCGCCGTCGTGATGGGGCGGCTAGAGCTGCACCTCCCGGCGGTCCAGCACGATCTGCTGCACATCAAGGTAGCCCGACTGGAAACCGGCCCGGGAGTAGCAGAGGTAGAACAGCCACATCCGCTGGAAGACCCCGTCGAAGCCCAGTTCGCCAACCTCGCGCGAACGCACCAGGAACCGCTCCTCCCAAAGGCGGAGGGTGGCCGCGTAGTGGTCCCCCATGCCCGTCCGCTCCCGCACGCGCAGCGTGGTGTGCTGCTGCGTCACACCCTCAATGGCACGCACGGACGGCAGGAAGCCGCCCGGGAAGATGTATTTGTGCACCCAGGTGTAGGCGTTGCGGGTGGCCAGCATCCGGCCGTGCGGCATGGTGATCGCCTGGATGGCAACCCTGCCGCCGGGGGCAAGGACCCGGTCGATGGTCTGGAAGTAGATGGGCCAGTACTCATAGCCCACGGCCTCGATCATCTCCACGGACACCACGGCGTCGTACTCGCCTTCCACTGCGCGGTAGTCCTGCAGCGCCACTGTCACCCGGTCCGCGTATCCGGCGGCGGCAATGCGTTCCTGGGCCAGTGCCTGCTGTTCGCTGGAAAGGGTGACGCTGTAGACGGTGGCGCCGCGGGCCGCTGCACGCAGGGCCAATTCGCCCCAGCCGGTTCCGATTTCCAGGAGCCGGGTGCCTTCCCCGACGCAGGCCTTGTCCAGCAGCCTGTCGATCTTGGCCTGCTGGGCTCCTGCCAGTTCCTCCCACCCCACGGATTCCAGCGGTGCAGCCGTGCGTGGAAACAGCGCTGACGAGTAGCTCATAGTGGCGTCAAGGAAGTTCGCGAACAAATCGTTCGAAAGGTCGTAGTGCCGTGAGATATTGCGGCGCGTGTTCTGTTCGGCATTCCGTTCCTGCCGCGGGGTGCGCGGGAGGTACAGGGCGCGGAGTTTCTGCAGCGGCGCCGGGATCAGCGTGTCCACCGAGGCGGCAAAAACCCCAAGCACTGCTGCGAGGTCGCTGGCTTCCCAGTCCCCCGCCATGAAGGATTCGCCAAGCCCGATCAGGCCGTTGTCGCCGATCCGCGCTTCGAACGCTTCCGGTCGGACCATCATCATCACCGGCGCATCCGGCCCGCCGGTGCCAAGGACGGTGCCGTCCGGGTACTCCACCCGGAGCGGCAGGCGCTCGACCGCTCCTTTGAAGAGGAGTCCGGCGGCCTTCCCGGCCACCGCTGCTTTGGCGCCCGACGGCGGCTGGGCCACTTCCGGCCACACGTCCGCGTCGATGGTGGCCGGCGCCGCCGGCACGCCGGTACCGGTCCATCCCGCGGGAACATCCCGGCGGGCTTTGCCGGCATTGCCACCGGCCAAGGCGGTTCCGTTATCGTCCGTCATTGTCATTGAACTGCCTCCTGGGAAGTGTGTTGTGGCCGGGCGACGACGGGCAGCCGTCTTGCCCAGAGCGAAATGCCCTGCACCTGGATGAGTGTGGATACGAGCAGCGGCGCGGCCGGCACCGCGAGCGCCGCGGCCAGGATATTGCGCAGGGTGGCCGGATGCCGCCGGCCGTCCAAGGTTGCAACGAACGGCCGGTGGCCTTCCCGTTCCAGGACGATCGAGACCGCCAGCCGGTCTCCCGGGGCAGGAAGCTTCATCCGGTACTGGCCGTCAACGTCATTGAATGGCGAGACATAGAACGCCTTGGGAACGGAGGCCCGGCCGGCCGGGTCTGTCCGAAGCAGGTAGCAGTGCCGCTCCCCGTAGGTGTTGTGGACCTCAGCAACCACGCACTCAAGTCCCCCGCTGGACCGGTAGCACCAGAACAGCGTGAGCGGATTGAAGACGTAACCGAAGACCCTGGCACTGGTCAGCATGTGGATGGCGCCGCCGTCGGGCTCTATCCCCTGGGTCCGCAGGTAACGCTCGATGTTGGAACGGATGCTGGCATCCGGGTCGCCGAGGTGGTCGCCGGCGCGGAACACGGCCAGCGGCCGGAGCAGCCCCGGCAGGTGGGGAAGCCTGTCGACGTCGACGAACCAGCTGTAGCTGCGGTACGTAAAGGCGTTCTTCAGCGGGCTGCGCCGCACGTGCGAAATGGACGTGCGGTAGATGGCTGCGTCGGCACTCATGCAGGTTCCGCAGCGGCAAGCTCCCGCCCGCCGCCGTCCGGGGAAGCTTCTTCATCCGCTGGCCGGGCGACTGGCCAGGACCGGCCCAGCTTTTCGGCGGCGCGCACACCGGAGAGCGCGCCATCCTCGTGGAAGCCCCAGCCCAGGTATGCGCCGGCATAGGCGATCCGGCTGTCACCCAGCGCGGCAATGGCCGCCTGGGCCCGCAGCGATTCGGGAGTGTACTGCGGATGTTCGTAGACCATGCGTTCGAGCACGGCGTCGCCGGCGATCAGTTCGGACTCCCCCAGGCTCACCAGGTAGGGCTGTCCGTCTGCAGGTGCCAGCCGCTGCAGGCGGGTAAGGTCATAGCTGACCAGGACCTTGTCCGGCCGGGCCTCGCAGGACGGCAGCCGGTAGTTCCAGGACGCCCTCGCGTTGTCCGCAGACGGCAGCACCGCCGGGTCCCGGTGGAAGACGGTGTGGTTCACCGAGTACGGCATGCCGCCCAGCGCTTCTTTCTCCTCGGGCGTGGCGTCGGCCAGGAACCCGAGCGCCTGGGCCGGGTGGGTGGCTATCACGACGGCGTCAAAGTCTTCCAGCCGGTCTTCCGTTGCGATTTCCACACCGTCGGACAGGCGCCGGACGGCACTGACGGGGGTGTTGAGCCGGACGTCAGTGAGGGTGGCGGCAAGTTTCTCGACATACCGGGCGGATCCGCCGGTGACGGTCCTCCATTGTGGCGAGCCCTTGACGCCCAGCATGCCGTGGTGCCCCAGGAAGGTGAACAGGTAGCGGGCGGGATATGCCAGCGCGGTGGTGGGGTCGCAGGACCAGACCGCGCTGACCACCGGCGTCATGAAGTGCGAGATGAAGTAGGGACTGAAGTTCTCGCGGGCCAGGAATTCACCAAGCGTCAGTTCGGGAACGCTGTCCCCGCCACTGACCGCGGCGACCGGCGCCGTTTTCAGCAGCGCCCTGGCCTTCCGGTAGAAGCGGGTGACCTCCAGCAGCATCAGGAGATACCGGCCGCGGAGCAGGCTGGACGGGCGGGCGATGATGCCGCGGCCGCCGGCACGGGCGCCGGCGTATTCCAGTCCGCAGCCGTCGCAGCGGATGGACATGCTCATCTCGGAGTCCTGGGTTTCCACTCCCAGCTCGGCGAACAGCCGCAGCAGCGTGGGGTAGGTCCGTTCGTTGTGGACGATGAACCCGGTATCGACGCCGAGGAATGTGCCGTCGGGCTGCGCCATCTGGTGCGTGTGCGCGTGCCCGCCCAGCCGCGAATCGGCCTCGAAAAGGGTCACGTCGTCCTGCCTGTTCAGGACATAGGCGGCCGTCAGTCCGGCGACGCCGCTGCCGATGACGGCCACTCGCCGTCGTCCGCCTCCACTCGCTGCTGGGTTGGGTGACATTCATGCTCCTCTGCTGAACACTTGCCAAGGGTGGGTTTACAGACGGCAATTCGGCGCCGCCATTGACGCGGATGGGTACGGGCGCCGGAACCGTCCCGCGCGGAATGGTGCTGCGCGCAGTACTGTGGGCTGGTGGTAAATCCGGTACACCTGAAGACCCTGATGGAGGTCACGCGGCTGGGCTCGTTCGCGGCCGCCGCATCAACCCTTGGTTACACGGCTTCGGCCGTATCGCAGCAGATGTCCGCCCTGGAGCGGGACACCGGGGTGGTCCTGTTCCAGCGTTCGGCGCGGAGCGTGGTTCCCACGGAAGCCGCCGTCGTCATGACCCGGCACGCTGCCAAGGTGCTGACGGACATCGAAGCGCTGATGGCCGCCGCCGCCAAGACCCAGGACAGCACCAGCCAGGAGCTCCGGCTGGGAATCTTCCCCAGCCTTGCCACGTATGTCCTGCCGCGGATCCTGAAGAATCCGGCGTGGAAGAACCTGGGCATCGACCTCAGGGTGTCCGTGGCCGAACCAGGCCAGACCATTCAGGGGCTGCGCACCGGCGGTGACCTGGACCTTGCCGTGGTGTTCCAGGTTGGCCAGACCGGCGTCGCCTGGCCGGCGACCATCAACCGGCAATGGATCGGCGACGACGATTTCCGGGTGGTCCTGCCCGCCGGCTGGGGTTTCCGGCCGGACGCGAAGGTGGCGGCGGACCATCTCTCCGAGATGCCGTGGATCATGCACCATCCCGGGACCAGCGACGCCATGGTGATCGAGCGGCTCTTCGCCGGCTGCAACCTCCATCCCCGGGTGGTGGCGCACAGCGACGACTTCCACGCCAGCCTCGAAATGGCTGCAGCGGGGCTGGGCGCGGCACTGGTGCCCGAGCTCGCGCTGCGGAACAAGCCTGCCGGCGTGGTGGTCCTGGACGTTCCCGAGATCCGGCTGGCCCGCAACGTCTTCGCGCTGCTGATTAACGACAGGAAAACCGCCCGGGTGCAGCTCTTCGTCGACCTGCTGGCCGAGACCCTGGCCGGGATGCGGACGTCAGTGAATTAGGCCTGAATGCTGGAATGCACTGCTCTTCGGGTCTATGTTGAGACTATGAGCAAGGTAGCGAGCCAGCACTTTGGAGAGATAGAGCTCAACCACGGCAGGGACCACTCCATCGCCGCGAAGCATGAGCTGCGCGGCCACCCGCTGGAACTCGACCTGAACATCACCGCCCACGACCACTTCGACGAAGCCGCACTGCGCAAGGTGGACTACCGGCTGCGGTTCCTGCCGGAACTGGTGGACGAAGTCCGGGACATGATCGCCGAGGAACTGGAGCAGGAAGGCACCAGCCCGCAGGAGTACCTGCATTTCCACTGCAATGCCCTCAAGGACGAGCACCTGCAGAAGGTCTTCGGCGTGGAGGAACGCAGCCAGCTCACCAACGCCGTGTTCCTCAAAGCATTGAAACTGGGCCATGTGGGCATCTACCCCGGCCAGCCCGAACGCTACTTCGTTTTGGATTTCACCCTCGGCGAGCACTTCACGGACGAAGTCCTGGTGGCCTCCGCGGATGAGGACGGTGTTGTTGACGACGAGATCCTCTGGGAGTCGTGAAACACCTGCTTGTTAAAGCACGACGCCGGCCGGCCACCTTTCGGTGACCAGCCGGCCGTTCGCCCGCCTCTCAAGGTCCGGCGCGCTGGGCGCACCGGACCTTGAACCTCTGCGGGCTCTCTTAGTTCCCTATTTGGCCGCTTCCAGCAGTTCCGCGCGGACCGTCTGGGTTGCCTTGACCAGGTTGCGCAGTGACTCTTCGGTCTCGGCGTAGCCGCGGGTCTTCAGGCCGCAGTCAGGGTTGACCCAGAGCTGGCGGGACGGGACGTGCTTCACGGCGGTGCTGAGCAGTTCGGTGACTTCCTGCTCCCCCGGTACGCGCGGCGAGTGGATGTCGTAAACACCGGGGCCGACGCCGCGGCCGAAGCCGTGCGACTCAAGGTCGTGGACAACCTCCATGCGGGAGCGGGCCGCCTCGATGGACGTCACGTCGGCGTCGAGGCCGTCGATCGCGTCGATGATCACCCCGAACTCCGAGTAGCAGAGGTGGGTGTGGATCTGGGTGGCGTCTTTGGCGCCCGCGGTCGCGAGCCGGAAAGAGTCCACGGACCACTTCAGGTAGTCGGCGTGGTCAGCCTTGCGCAGCGGAAGGAGTTCGCGCAGCGCAGGCTCGTCCACCTGGATGACCTTGATGCCCGCTGCTTCGAGGTCGGCGATCTCGTCCCGTAGTGCCAGGCCAACCTGGTTGGCAGTCTCCGCCAGCGGCTGGTCGTCGCGGACGAAGGACCAGGCCAGGATGGTGACCGGACCAGTGAGCATGCCCTTCATCGGCTTGCTGGTCAGGGACTGTGCGTACTTCGCCCATTCCACCGTGATGGGGGCGGAGCGCGTCACGTCTCCCCAGAGAATGGAGGGGCGGGTGCAGCGTGAGCCGTAGGACTGGACCCAGCCGTGCACCGTCACGTCGAAGCCTTCGAGGTTTTCCGCGAAGTACTGCACCATGTCGTTACGCTCGGGCTCGCCGTGAACCAGGACGTCGTAGCCCAGTTCTTCCTGCAGGTCCACGACGCGCTTGATTTCATCCTTCATGAGCTGCTGGTACTGCTCGTCGCTCAGCTCACCCTTGGTGTTGCGGGCACGGGCCGAGCGGATTTCGGACGTCTGCGGGAAGGAGCCGATGGTGGTGGTGGGCAGCGGCGGCAGGTCCAGCGCTTCCTCCTGGGCTGCTGCCCGGACCTCGTACTCGGCGCGGGTGAAATCGGCGGCGGTCAGGGCTTCGGTGCGGGCCCGGACATCGGTGCGGCGCACGCCGTCGGCGGTGGCGCGGGAAGCGATGATAGCGGTTGCCTCATCGATCGCGGCCTTCGCGGAGGCGGGATCCGCCAGGTAGGACGCCAGGGTCTTCACCTCGACGGCCTTCTGGTCGGAGAACGCCAGCCAGCTGCGGAGCTGTTCGGACAGCTGGGTTTCCTCGGCGACGTCGTGCGGGACGTGCTGGGTGGAGGCGGACGTGGAGACGGCGATCCTGCCGGCGGCAGCCTTCAGTGCGTCCAGCTTCGCGGCCGAGGCGGCGAGGTCGTTGCGCCAGATGTTGTGGCCATCAACCACACCGGCAACCAGGGTCTTGTTGCCCAGGCCCGCCAGGGCTGCCTCGGACGGAACGGCGCCCTTGAAGACGTCGATGTGCAGGGCCTCGACGTTGGTGGCCGCAAGGGTACCGAGCTGGTTGTCCAGGGAACCGTACGGCGTGGAAACGAGGATCTGGGGGCGGTTGGCGGCAGCGGTGAGGACCTCGTAGGCCCGCGCCACGGCTGCTTCAACTTCAGCGGCCGGGGTGTCCTGGTCGACGACGAGTGCGGGCTCATCCAGCTGGACCCAGCTGGCACCGGCGGCAGCGAGCTTCTCCAGCAGCTGGACATAGACGGGCAGGATGTCCTCGAGGCGGGACAGCGGCGCGAACCCGGCCGGGGCGTCGTCGGAGGCCTTGGACAGCAGCAGGTAGGTGACCGGGCCAACGATGTAGGGGCGGGTCTCGATGCCGTTGGCCAGGGCGTGGGCAAACTCGTCCACCTTGGCGGTGGAAGCCAGCGTGAACTTGGTCTCCGGACCGATTTCGGGAACCAGGTAGTGGTAATTGGTGTCGAACCACTTGGTCATTTCCAGCGGCTGCTGCTCCTTGTTGCCGCGGGCCAGGGTGAAGTAGCCGTCGATGTCGAGCTGGCCCTCGGCGTTGAGGAGTTGGCCGAAGCGGGCGGGCACGGCACCGAGGTGTGCGGTGGCGTCCAGGACCTGGTCGTAATAGGAGAAGGTGCCGGGGACGGCTGCGGCCTCGGTCAGGCCGAGTTCCTGCAGACGCTTTGCGATGGTCAGCTGGATGTCCTTGGCTGCGGCGTCCAGGGCGGCAGCGTCGATCTTGCCGGCCCAGTAGGCTTCGATGGCCTTCTTGAGCTCGCGGCGGCGGCCGATGCGGGGGTAGCCCAGGAGTGAGGCGGACGGGAAAGGAGTGTTCTTTTCAGTCATGGCTAAGTCCTAAAGTTCGTAGTGCTGTGCATCGAAGGCACAGGGGAGAAAGAGGGCAGCGCGGAGCTGCCGGACCCGGGCAGCGTTCAGCTGTCAGGCCGGCAAGCGTGCTGCGTTGGCTAGCTGGCGAGCTGGCTGCGGGCCGTTGAGGCCGCGCTGACGCCGGCACGGCCACGTCGCGGAAGGGCGAGCTTGTCCAACACCTCCAGCGCGCTTTGGTGCTCGTTGAAGGTGTAGATGTGGATGCCCGGCGCCCCGGCATCGAGGGCTGCGTTGGAAAGGTCGACGGTGGCGTCGACGCCTATGTGGAGTCGTTCCAGATCGCTGTCGGCGGCGGCCAGCCTGGCCATCAGTTCGGGAGCCGGTTCCACGCCGGTCAGTTCACCCAGGCGGTTGAGCCGGCGAAGGCTGGTGAGAGGCATAACACCCGGAATGATCGGGATGGTGACCCCGGCCCGGCGAGCCCTAGTGAGGAGGTCGGCGTACTGGTCCGCGTGGAAGAACACCTGGGTGATGGCGAAGTCGGCACCGGAACGCTGCTTGGCGAGCAGCACCTCGACGTCGTGCTCCTCGCTCGGCGATTCCGGATGGCGCGCAGGGTAGGCGGCGACGCCAACCGCGATCTTGCCGGCACAAAGTAATGCCGAACGGCGCTGCTCCACCCGGCGGATGAGCTCGATCAGGTCCTGGGCGTAACGGAGCGAGCCGTCCGTAACCTCGCCGTCCTTCGGCAGATCGCCGCGCAAGGCCAGGATGCCGCGCACGCCGGTGTCCAGCAACTGGCCAATGATCTCCGCCAGTTCCTGCGGCGTGTTTCCGACGCAGGTCAGGTGGGCCAGTGGCCGAAGCGTGGTTTCGAGCAAAAGCCGGTTGATGAGCTCGACGGCGGTGTCCCGGTTGGACCCGCTGGCACCATACGTGACGGAGACATAGTCCGGCGCGGTGGTTTCGAGTTCACGGATGGTGGTCCAGAGCGTCTCTGCGGCTGCCGGCGAACGGGGCGGGAACAGCTCGTAGGAGAGCGCCACCGGAGCGGCGTCGGATAGATTCGGATGTGTCTCAATAAGGCTAGGTGGTGACATTTGCGTCCTTGGCTTTGGGCCATTGATGTCTGCAGCCACAAACGTGACGGCAGTCGGCAATGAATTGAGTTTGGGGAACACACGGGAGAACTTCACACGACGCAGCCGCGACTGTTACGCCTGAAATGAAGTTGTCCGTGAGCAAATGTCAGGCCCACATGGGGGCACCCACACCCTCCGGCACGGAGGATCGCTGACACGTTACCGCGGTAACTTGTATAAGACTCTAGGAGCGGGCGCCCGGGCATTCAAGTTGGCTTCCGAATTAAGACGCAGTCTTACGCCTTGTTTCATTGCTCAAACGGAATTTTCTTCGCCTGGATGGCTGCTTTCGTTTCTGCTTCGGCTGCAGCTGTTCCGCGGGCCCTGCCCGCATCTGGACAGAGTCTGTCGCCTGCCACAGCGCTACCAGGGTCGGTCAGGCCCCGCGTCCCCGCCGGTATCGCGCAGGTAGTCATCCCGCTCGCCGGCCGCGTTGCGTTCGCGCTCCGCCTGCCGGGCATTCTCCTCAAGCTGTTGCAGTTGGCTTTGCCGCGGAGAAGGCTGCTCCTCGGAGCTGTCCTCCTGCTGCGGGTTCCCCGGCGCCTCTGCGCCCGCAGCCCGCCGTCACCGATCATCTCAGTAGCGAGGCCGAGATTGGCCCGTACGATGCAGTCGTCAACAGAGCCGCTCGGCGCGCTGGCCAGTGCGTCCTGGAAGAGGATCCGGGCGGCAGGGTAGTCTCCGGCCAGGACTTTGGCGTCGCCGGCTGCGAACGGAGCTTTGTGCCGTTCTACGACGTTGGCCAGGTTCAACCGTCAGCTGTCGCCCTGCCAGCTGCAGCGTCTTTGGCGGCATATGCTTCCGCGGCCTGGCCGGCAAGAAGCCCAAGGCTAAGGAACTTTGCGGCGATGCCGACCAGAACCAGCACCGGTACGGCGGACCACAGCAGAAGCCGCCGGCGGCGCAGCCGGATCCTGCTGTCTTCCGACGCGGCATGTGCCGGAATGGAAGGAATCAGCCAACGTCCTCCCTGGCTTCGCCGGGGCGCCGGTCCATGCGGCTCCCGGCCTCGGCTCCGGGTGCCTTGGCGGGTTGCAGGGCGCGGAACCTGCGAATGACCACGCTGAACTCCACCAGCGCCAGGGCAACGCCCTGACCGCTTCAGCCACCGTTTTTGCGCCGCGGTGGTCTTGGCAAGGCCCGGGACGCTTTCCAGCAGGATGTGGCCACCAGTCAGCAGCCCCACCAGCAGTGACTCCCGCAGCCGGGACTGGCCCACGACCTTGGCCTCAAAGCTCCGGGAGATACTGGCGGCCACCTGTTGTGCCCGTGCCAGTTCCGCCGGTTCGATCCTCGCGGACGCACTGGTTTGAAGCACTGTCAATCCCCTGGTGGCTGTTCGCGGCCGTGCTGCCGGACGGCTGCACTCCGCCGCCATCCTATCCAAGTCCCAGGCCGGGGTTCCGGGAATGGGGACCCCTCCCCATCAGCGCTGCGCAGGTCTATCCTTTTGCCATGATTGAGCTTCCAGCCAGTTACAAGGAATTTCTTGCCGATAAGAGCGAGATGTTCGTCAGCACTGTAAGGCCTGTCCTGATGCAGTCCGCAGCAGACAAGCTCCATGGGGTCCGGGTAACCTACAACCCCGGCTCCACCGGCCACCAGGCCCACCTCGATGACAGCATTCCCTACGGGGTTGTGGTCGAGGACATCGACTGAGCAGACCCTAGCCCCGCACCGCTCCGGAGAGGGCAAAGGAACTGCCGGACCACCTTGCCACAATGATGTACAGGGCCAAAACCGGCAGTGAATAGAGGATCGAGAATGCGGCCAGTTGGCCGTACGCGACTGCCCCGTGCTGTCCGAAGAAGCTGTAGATGGACACCGCGGCGGGCTGCCGCGTCTCGGACAGGAGCAGCACGAACGGGACGAAGAAGTTCCCCCATGCCTGGATGAACACGAAGATAAAGACGACGCCCAGGCCCTGGCGCATGAGCGGCAGCACGATGGTGCGCAGCGCCGTCATCCTTGAGGCACCATCCACCCAGGCGGCCTCCTCCAGCGACACCGGCACTCCGTCCATGAAATTCCTGGTCATCCAGATGGCCATGGGCAGCGTGGTGGTGGCCATGAAGAATATGGTGGCCGGCAGGGAGTCCAGCAGTTCCAGCTGGACGAACAGTCCGTACACCGGAACCATGATGGCCGTGATGGGCAGGCATGTGCCGAACAGGACCGCGTACAGGAACGGCGCGTTGAACCGGGAGCGGTAACGGGACAGCGGATAGGCCGCAAGCACGGCGGCCACCAGCGTGACGGCCCCGGTCCCGGCGGACAGCACCATGCTGTTCCACAGCGGCTGCAGCAGCAGTTCCGGGGTCAGGACGGCGGCGAAGTTCTCCAGCCCGGGCTGCCGGGGAACCCTGGTTTCGTGTCCGGCCTGCGGGTCCAGGGAACCCAGGACGAGCCACAGGAGTGGCAGCAGGAAGCACGCGCCCACCAGCAGCAGGACCAGGTCCGCCGGGGTGGTGCCGCGCCTGCGGCGGGGTGGCAGCGCCTGCACCCCGCGGGGCGGCAACGCCCTGGCCGGGGCGGTCATGCCCGCGGCTCCTTCAGCAGCCGGATGTACACCACGCCGAACACAGCGCCGATCAGGATGAGCACGGAGGCCACTGCCGTCCCGTACCCTATATCACCGAACTTGAAGGCCTCCTGGTAGGCCAGGATGGGCAGCGTGGTGCTGGCGTTGGCCGGTCCGCCGGCCGTCATCACCCAGACAAGGGTGAACACCGCCAGGGTCTGCAGCGTGATCAGCATCAGGTTGGTGGCGATGCTGCCCCGGATCATGGGCAGTGTGATGAAGACCAGCCGCTGCCAGCCCCGGGCGCCGTCCATCTGGGCGGCCTCCGTCACCTCGGTGGGAACGTCGTTGAGTGCAGCCTTGTACACGAGCATGGAGAAGGCCGTGCCGCGCCACACGTTGGCCAGCATCACGGCCACCATGGGGAACGCATACAACCATTCCGGCCTGCCGAAACCCAGGCTCCCGAGCAGCTGGTTGAGCGTCCCGTCCTTGCTGAAGTACGCGTAGGCGGCGAAGGCGGCCACGATTTCGGGCAGCACCCATGCGGCCACCACGGCCGTTCCAACGACGGACGAGACCGCAGGGCGTGCCCGGCGCATCAGCACGGCGATAGCCAGGCCCAGCAGGTTCTGGCCAAGCACCGCAGATCCTCCCACGAACAGGACCGTGAGCCACAGGGAGAGCGGGAAGACAGGGTCCGTGAGCAGCCGCTGGTAGTTTTCCGGGCCCACCCATTCCGGATTCCTCGCGCTGCGGCCGGTCAGTCCTGCGTTGGTCAGCGAGGCCTGGAAGGCCCAGAGCACGGGGCCCGCGAGGAACACCAGCAGAAGCAGGACGGCAGGTAGGACCGGCAGGTAGCGGACCAGCTGCCGTGCCCGGTGGCTCAGCAGCACAGGCTACTTCCGGACGGTCTTGTCGCCGCCCACAATATCCGTGACTGCTGCATCGTAGTCGGCGGCGGCCTGCTCGGGCGTCCGGCTGCCGGTGATGACCGCCTCGGTTGCCTCCTGGACCGCAGCGGAGATCCGGGGGTAGTCGGACGTCGCCGGCCGGTACCGGGTGACCTTCACAAGCTCAGAGACGTCCCTCACGAAGGGGTTGGCACCCTGGTAGCCGGGGTCCGCAGCCACGTCCGTCCGGACGGCGATCTGCGAGCTCTCCACGGTGAAAGCCAGGGAGTTCTTCTGGTTCAGCGCCGTGGAAAGGAACTTGAACGCCAGGTCCGGCTCCTTGGTTTCGGCGCCCACTGCCAGGGTCCAGCCGCCGGACATGCTGACTGAGCCGGGAGCGTCACCGTTCTGGGTGGGGAACGGGGCCACTCCCATCTCCTCTTCGTAGCCTGGCCAGGCGTAGCTGCCGCCCTCCTGCCAGAACGACGGCGCGTAGGAGCCTTCCACCGTGGCGCCCAGCTTTCCCTTGGGGAACCATTCGCCGAAGACCTTCTTCCAGACGTTCGCGTCCAGTGCCTCCGCGGGCGTGACGGCCAACTGTTCGTCATAGAGCGTCTTGAGGAAGCCCAGCGAGTCCTTGAACCCGGCCGAACCGACTACCCACTTCTTGGATTCCTCGTCGTAGAGGCTGGATCCGGTGCCGTAGAGCAGCTCGTAGAACCCCTGCATGACGGTGCCCTCGCCGGTTCCCTTGCCCGCGTACATGTTGAACGGGATGGCCGAGGGATCGTTGGCTTTGATCTTCCTGGCGGCGTCGAGGATGTCCTGCCAGCTGCGCGGCTGCCAGGGCTCGCTGATGCCTGCGGCCGCGAGGACTTTCTTGTTGTACCAGATGGCCCGGGTATCGGTGCCGAGCGGCACCGCGTACGTGCCGCCGTCGTCCGCGCGGCCCGCTGCCTTGGCGGCGTCGTCGTATTTGTCCCAGTCCTCCCACCCCTCAAGGTGGGAGTCAAGCTTCAGGAGGTAACCGGCGTCGACGTCTGAGCGGACCTTGAACGTGTCCTCGTAGAACACATCGGGCGCGGTGGACGGCGAGCGCAGGGCGAGGGCCAGTTTGGTGCCGTAGTCGTCGTCATTGCCCTGGATTGGCTGCAGCTCAACCGTGACGTTCTGGTTCGCCGCTTCGAACTCCTCCTTGGCTGCCTGGAACATCGTGTCCAGCGCGGTGAAGGAATCCGTCTTCTGGTAGGCGACTTTCAGGGTCTTGGACCCCTCATCCGGAGTACCCGGACTACAGGCCGCCAGAGCAACCAGTGCCGCAGCGAATAATGACACGTTTTTCAGGGCCCGGCGACGCATGGTGCTCCATTCAGTTAATGCTGCGGACCCCGTTGTCAGCGGTCCCCAGCCGCGGCAATATGCACATGCTAGATGGGTCGGATGCCGCAATCAAGGCACCGGTCCAATGCGTCGGATCAGCTCTCCAGCAGCAGCCGCTGGGCGCGGGGGGCAAGGGTGTGTTCAAGCACCAGCGAGGCGGCGCCAATGGCACCGACGTCCTCCCCCACCCCGGTGCCCACCACCTCGATGGGGTGGATCAGCCGGGCCGCGCTGTTGGCGTCCAGCACCGGCGGGACCTTCGCCAGGAAACGTTCCGCCATGGCGCTCCAGAAGGGGCCACCGAAGACCACACGCTCGACGTCGAGGGTGTTGGTGACCACCGATACCGCCCGGGCAACCAGCACGGCGGACTTGTCGATGATGGCTGCAGCGCGCTGGTCGCCGGCGTCGGCCAGTTCGCAGAGCCTGGCGAAGCTTTGCTGGATTTCAGCGCCGCTGTTCCCGGAACGGGAGCTGTCCAGGATCCCTGCAGCCTCGGCTTCCGCCACGAGGACCTGGGGGATGCAGGAGGATTTCACGCAGCCGCGCAATCCGCAGTCGCACTGGGGCCCGTCGGGGTCCACCACGATGTGGCCGATTTCGCCGGCATTGCCGGACGTTCCCCGCACCACTTCGTCATTGAGCACGATGCCGCAGCCGATGCCGGTACCCATGTACATGAAGACAAAGCTGCCGGCCCCGCTGGGCCCGCCGGCCCATGTTTCAGCGACAGCCGCGCTGGTGACGTCCTTGTCCATGAGGACCGAGTAACCCGTAGCGTCTGACAGCGCGTTGCGCAGCTCCACGCGGTCCCAGCCCGGCAGGAGCGGCGGGTCCACCACATTTCCGTTGTCCAGGTCGATGGGACCCGGCGCCGCGACCCCGAGGCCGGCGATCCGGTCCCGGTCTACCCCGGAGTCCTCCACAAGCTTGGCGATCTCGGCCGCGATGGTGCTGATCACAGCGGACGGATCGTTTCCTCCCGGCGTCCGGATCCGGGAGTGCCGGACGACGGCCCCCACCAGGTCAAGGACCACGAAGGTTGTGACGGCGGGATCGAGATGGACACCCACGGCGTACATGCCGCGGGGGTTGAGGCGGAGGATGGTACGCGGTTTTCCAGGCCCGGTCCCTTCCTTGCCGGCCTCCACAATGAGGTTCTGGTCAAGCAGCCGGCGGGAAATGTTGGAAATGGTCTGCGGAGAGAGGCCCACGATCTGCGCGAGTTCAACCCGGCTGAGTCCGCCCGAGGACCTGCGGATGGCGTCGAGGATCACCGTGAGGTTGAAGTCGCCCATCCGGGGCAGGTTGGTTCCGCGCCTCGGTGAGGATTGGCGGATCTCAGTCACGGTGTCCCCTAAACTTCTTCGGCCACGTGGTTGTGGTGCTGCTTGAATCGTACGTTACGCGTGGACGCAGACCCATAGGGCGCGACGGCGTCGCAGCCTACTTTGCGCATACATTTACCGGAACTTGTGCTTGATGCTCCGGGTCACCAGGAACTTCGGGTTCTGCCCCTTGACGG
This sequence comes from Arthrobacter sp. Y3221157, assembly GCF_059089865.1. Classification (NCBI taxonomy): domain Bacteria; kingdom Bacillati; phylum Actinomycetota; class Actinomycetes; order Micrococcales; family Micrococcaceae; genus Arthrobacter; species Arthrobacter sp. Y3221157. The sequence goes on along the minus strand of NZ_JBNHFD010000010.1, from coordinate 14,616 downwards.
CCGTGGGTCCCACATGGCGCTCCAGCGCCGGCAGGTAGGGCAGATGCCGGTTATACACCGTCCACAGTTCGCCTTCCGGAGCCAGCACCCGCCCTGCGGCTTCAATCATTTTTAGCCCGGCACCGGCATGCACGCCGGCGCCGACGTGGAACGGCGGATTGAGCAGCGCCAGGTCGGCGCTGCCTGCCTCCATGGTGCTGAGCGCGTCATCCTGCAGGACGCGGATGCGCTCCTGCAGGCCGTTCGCGCGGGCAGTGGCAAGGGCGGAGGCCACGGCAGCGGCCGACTGGTCCGTGGCGGTCACGGTGGATCCGGGTGAATGCCTGGCGTACATGGCAGCGAGGATGCCCGTTCCGCAGCCGAGGTCAACAGCGTGGCGGGCCGGTTTCATGGCCGGAAGGAAGGTCAGCAGGAACCGGGTGCCGATGTCCAGTTTCGGACCGGCAAAGACGGCCCCGTGCGCGGCGACCTCCAGGTCCAGTTCGGCAATATGCCCGACGACGGGAAAGCGCTCCGGTTCTTCGGTTGCCTTCACACCGGTGGCAAGGATGACACGGGACTTTTGCCGGGCGAGCTGCGGCTGGACCGAATCGAAGAATCTTTCCAGGACAGCATTCATACCGAGGGACATATGTTTGACCCGGCCGCCGGCCAGCAGGGTCACTCCTGCGGGCGCATGCCGGGCCACCGCAGCCACAATCTCCTCCAGCTCCGCCAGGGTCTTCGGCAGCTGCAGGAGCACGGCGTGCGCGTCTGCCAGGAGCCCGGGGCCAAGCGGCACCTGCTCAAAGGCCGGCACCGTGGCGGTGCCGGCGTCGTGCCCTGAAGCCAGCCACTCCGCCGCGTTGAGGCGCAGTGCCCGCTCCCCGGTGATGAGGTCCTGGTGCACGCGGACGGCTGCCGGCTCCAGCACCGCAAGCGCGCCGAGGGTCAGTGCGCCGTAGCGGTCACCGATGACGGCCACCTGGCTGCCCGGGACAACATGCTCCCGGGCAGTGTCCAGCAGCAGCCGGTCCGTGGCGTCCCACGCCTGGAGGTTGGGGGCCTCGACGTCGGGCCGCCGCCGGAGCACTTGGAAGACATCCTCGAGACGGTTGGTTGCCACTGATGCTGCTTTCTGCTGGTCCTGAGGCCCCGGCCTGCGCTCTTTTGTGCCTGCGAGCGGGGTCAGCCCCACGTTACCGTCTCCGCGGCGGGAGCGATTCCAGGCAGTTTCAGGATGGCGGCTACCGCCGCACGGCCTGCCCGGTTGGCACCGATGGTGGACGACGACGGCCCGTAACCCACCAGGTGGACGCGCGGTTCGGCCGCCACCTGTGTCCCGTCCATGACGATTCCACCGCCGGGACCGCGCAGGTGAAGCGGCGCCAGATGCTCAAGCTCCGCGCGGAATCCGGTGGCCCAGAGGATGACGTCTGCTCTCAGGAGACGCCCGTCCGCCAGGCGCACCCCGTCCGGCTCGATCGTCGTGAACATGGGTTGCCGCTCCAGCGCGCCGCGTGCCGCCGCAGCCCGGAGGGCGGGCGTCCAAATCAGCCCCGTCACCGACACCACGCTCTGCGGCGGCAGCCCCTTGCGGACCCGCTCCTCCACAAGCGCCACCGCGTCATGTCCCGCCCAGGAGTCAAAATCCGCATCCCGCCACACCGGTTCCCGCCTGGTGAACCAGCTGGTGGAGGTCACCTGCGAAATTTCGTCCAGAAGTCCGACGGCGGAGATCCCGCCGCCCACCACGATGACGTGCAGGCCCGCGAACTCCTCGGGGGCCACGTAGTCGGCCACGTGGAGCTGCCTGCCGCGGAAGGTGGACTGCCCCGGGTAGATGGGCCAGAACGGACGGGTCCAGGTGCCCGTGGCGTTGATGACCGCCTTTGCCGCCCACCCGCCGTCGGAAGTGGAAATCTCCAGCCTGCCCGCCGGGTCATCGTCTTCACGGCTGACCGAGCGGACCTTCACGGGGCGCCGGACCGCAAGGCCCAGTTCTTCCTCGTAATCACGGAAATAGCGGGTCAGGAATTCGGAACTCGGCTCGGAGGGGTCAACGGCGGGCTTCGCGATGCCGGGAAGGTCGCTGATCCCGTTGACGGTGGCCATCCGAAGGCTCCTCCACCGGTGCCGCCAGGCACCTCCCGGTCCTTCTTCGGCGTCGAGCACCACGTAGTGGATCCCGCGGCGCTGCAGATGGTAGGCGGCGGAGAGCCCCGCCTGGCCCGCTCCGATCACGACGACGTCGACCCGGGCAGAATTCACTCCCCCATGATAGTCGGGCGGGGGGTTCCGGCTTTAGGGTTGGCCCAAGGGACCGGCCCGGAAGGGCACGGCAAGGTCACCCGGGGCGGCCCGGGCTGTACAGGAAGGCAGCCACCATGACGAGAGACCACGGTGCGGCAGCAAAACTGGCCAGGGCAATGGGCATCGTGCTGGGAACGGACCAGATACCACTGCGCCTGAAGGCCTGGGATGGTTCCGAAGCCGGCCCAGAGGGGGCACCCGTCCTGGAATTCCGTTCCCGCCGGGCCCTGCGCCGGATGCTCTGGTCACCAGGGCAGCTGGGGCTCAGCAGGGCTTACGTTGCCGGCGAGATCGATGCGCCCGGGGACGTCTTTGAGGCGTTCTCGGCGTTGAGTTCGGCCGGAAAGTTCGCCGAACCCGGCCCGTTCCGGCCGCCCACCCCCGCCGAACTCTGGTCCCTGGTCCGCACCGCCATCCGGCTGGGGGCCGTGGGCCCCAATCCGGCGCCTCCGCCCGAGGAGGCACGGATCCAGCGCAAAGGCAGGTTGCACTCGCGCCGCCGGGACTCGGCCGCCATCTCACACCACTACGACGTCGGCAACGACTTCTACGCCCTGGTGCTGGGACCATCAATGGTTTACTCATGCGCCGTCTGGCCAGGGGATACCTGGGCCACGCGGGGCCCGGCCACAGGTGCCCGCCTCGTGGAGGGGTTGGACGCCGCCCAGGAAGCGAAGCTGGACCTTGTCTGCCGGAAACTGGAGCTGAAACCCGGAATGCGCGTGCTGGACGTGGGCTGCGGCTGGGGCAGTTTCGCACTGCAGGCGGCGGGAAAGTACGGTGCCACCGTGGTGGGCGTCACGCTTTCGGCGGAACAGGCCGTGCTCGCACGGAAGCGCGCAGCCGACGCCGGGCTGACGGACAAGGTGGACATCCGGGTCCAGGATTACCGGGACATTCCGGACGGGCCGTTTGACGCAATCAGTTCCATCGGCATGTCTGAGCATGTGGGGCGTGAACAGACACCCGGCTACGCGGCGGCACTCTTTGCGCTGCTGCGGCCCGGCGGCCGCCTACTCAATCACGCCATTTCCTGGAACGCCGGTCCCACAAAGCCGGACCCGGATTCGTTCATCCCCCGGTATGTCTTTCCTGACGGTGAAATGATCAGCCTCGGCGAGATGGTCACAGCCCTGGAGTCCGCCGGTTTCGAGGTCCTGGACGTGGAGGCGCTGCGCCGGCACTATGCCTTGACGCTGCGCGCATGGGTCCGGCGGCTGGAAGAGAACTGGGATCAGGCAGCCGCGCTCGCCGGGCTGGGCCGCGCCCGGGTGTGGCGGCTGTACATGGCTTCCAGTGCTCTGGGTTTTGAGAACAACCTGACCGGCGTGAACCAGGTCCTGGTGCAGCGGCCGGGCGGGGAGGAACCTCCGCTGCGCCGGACAGCCTGGCTCTGACACCCACTCGGTCCTTAAAGCAAAAGAGGAACCATTCTTGGCGGATGGTTCCTCTTCTTTTTCTCCTGATGGAGAATTGCGTGGAGCTGAGGGGACTCGAACCCCTGACCCCCTGCATGCCATGCAGGTGCGCTACCAGCTGCGCCACAGCCCCGTACTCTTGCCTTTCCGGTCGAATTCCCCGGAGCAACCTGACCAGCTTAATGCAATTTTGCGGCTGCGCCAAATCGGGGAAAGCCTGGGGGTACGGGTGCTGCGGAGGGGGTATGTAACCAGTCCTGGGGACCGCATCAGGAGTCCGCGTACACCCTGGGAAAAAACAAAAAATCCGCCGGAATCAGATGATTCCGGCGGATTTCTCCGGTGGAGCTGAGGGGACTCGAACCCCTGACCCCCTGCATGCCATGCAGGTGCGCTACCAGCTGCGCCACAGCCCCGGATCGTTGCTGCTCGTCCAAGCTTTTTCCAGGTCTCCCCCGAAGCAACTCAAATATCTTAGAACAGCAATTCCGAAAATTCCAAATCCGGAATATTCGCCGTGCTGGGGCGGCCGCTACTCGCCTTCGGAAGCTGCCGCTGCCTTGGCGGAGGCGTCATCACCGAGCTGGAGGTCCACCACGGGGCAGTCCTTCCAGAGCCGCTCGAGTGCGTAGAACACCCGGTCCTCTTCATGTTGGACATGGATCACAATGTCGGAGTAGTCCAGCAGGACCCAGCGGCCACCCGAGCGGCCTTCACGGCGCACCGGCCGCAGGTCCTGCTTGGCCAGCTCTTCCTCGATGCCGTCAACAATGGCGTTGACCTGGCGTTCGCTCGGCGCGGAGGCGATGAGGAACACGTCTGCCAGCGCCAGCCGCTCACTGACGTCAAGGGCCACGATGTCTTGGGCAATCTTGTCCGCGGCTGCCTTTGCGGCGGTGCGGGCGATGGTGATGGATGAATTCGATGCAGTCACGGGACTCCTTGTTGATTAAAAGTGTGGGGGGCTCGCCGGTCAGCTGGACATGCCGCTGACGATCAGGAAAATGCCGGAGACGAGGGCCACGATGCCGAAAAGCAGGATGCAGAGCTGCAGTACCCGGTTCCGCTTTGCCCTGGCCAGCCCGGCGGTGGCAGCGTCCAGGGGGTCCAGCCCGTAGGCCGAGCTGGCCGGGACCCTGGGCAGTTCCTCGACCAGTCCCTCGGACTGGTCTTCCGGGATGACAACAGCCTTGGGACGGGTGGCCGCGCGGGCGGCAGCCTCGGCACGGGCGATGACCTGGGAACGGCCGGATGCGCTGTCCACCGCGGCCTGGTTGGAACGGCTGGCCGGACGCCGCTGCTTCCCGGTGCCGGCAGGCTGGACCTTCGTACCGGGGCGGGTTGCAACGGGAACGTGGGAAGTGGCCGGGGGCTTCATCACGGGCCGGTCAACGCCGGGCACCTGCACGAACTCAAGCGGAGTGACCATGGCCAGGTTACTGGCTGTTGACGGGCCGGGCCGCACCTGGGAAGCGGTGTCTTTGGAGGCCGGATCCTTCCCCGGGACCGGTGGCGTGCCGGCCTGTTCGGCGAGTTTTTGCTTGGCCAGGGCACGGCGGTTCATGACGGCGGCGCGTTCGGCGAGGGCGATCTGCTCCGCCAAGATATCGGGGTCCACCGCTTCCGGATCCATGGAGGCAATGTGCTCCATTTTGGCAATCTGGTTCCTGGCCTGCTCCGCGATCAGGGCCCTGGCGGCAAGGGCCTGCTCGACCGTCATTCCCTCAGGGCCGCCCGACCGGGCAGGGGCAGCCGGCCCTCCTGCAGCGGCGGGCCGGGTCTTCGCGGCAGGCGGGGTCTTTGCGGCGGGCAAAGCAGTGCCTTGTACTGCCTCCCCCTTCCCGTCAGTAGCGGCGGCGGGGCCGGAGGCACCGGCGGAAGGACCCGCGGCAGGCGGCACGACGGGGTTGGCGGCGGTCAGCGCCTGTTCCTTGAGCTGCTGCAGGCGGAGCTGGCGGCGGGTGGGCGGACCACCGGCGGCGAGCTGACCTTCTTTTTCCTCCAGCTCCTTTATGGTGCGCAAGGCTGCGCGGTCCCGAGCCCGGATCTGGGATGACCGCTGCGTGGAGGCCGGTTCGGCAGTTTTCGCGGCTGCCGCCTGCCCCGCGGCAGCAGGAAGGCTCGCATCGGGGCCCGGGCCGGCCGGGCGCTTGGTGTCGGGCAGCGTGGCAGGCTGCCGGTCAGTGGCAGGGGCCAGCGGCTCCGGGCCTGTGGACACGGTCGCCTGCTGGGCATCCCTTGCCTTCCGGAGTTCCCGGCGGCTGCGGATGGGGGGCTGTTCCTGACTCATTGAGAACTCATTCAGTACTGGCTGGTTCACGTGCTTCGACGGACGGCTGGTTTCCGCCCGCCGGCACCTGGGCATAGAGACCGTACTTGGCGATGTACTGCACCACGCCGTCCGGCACCAGGTACCAGACGGGGTCGTGTGCCGCTACCCGGGCCCGGCAGTCCGTGGAGGAGATGGCCATGGCGGGCACTTCGAGCAGGCTCACGTCGTCCCGCCCCATGCCGTCCAGCACATGGCCGGGCCGGGTGACGCCAACGAAATGGGCCAGCGACCACAGTTCATCGATGTCCTTCCAGGACAGGATCTGGGCCAGGGCGTCCGCCCCGGTGATGAAGAAGAGATCCGCTTCCGGACGCTGCGCGCGCAGGTCACGGAGGGTGTCAATGGTGTAGGTGGGGCCGGGACGCTCGATGTCCACCCGGCTCACGGTGAACCGCGGATTCGAGGCCGTCGCGATGACCGTCATGAGGTACCGGTGTTCGGGCTCGCTGACCTGCTTGTGGGACTTCTGCCACGGCTGGCCGGTGGGGACGAAAACCACCTCGTCCAGGTCGAACTCGGCGGCAACTTCGCTGGCTGCAACCAGGTGGCCGTGATGGATGGGATCGAATGTCCCACCCATCACGCCCAGGCGCAGCCTGCGGTGGGGGCCGCTGTGGCGCAAAACGCGGGAGATGTTAGTGGCCCTGCCCGTGATCGTGCTTGTTCGGGTGCTGGCGGTGCGGATCCGCGTGCTCTTCGGTGGCAGAGTGGCGGTTGCCCAGATTCTTGTAGGAGAGGGTGACGAACATCAGCACCAGGAAGATGGCGAAGATGACCACGCCGAAGACCCACGGATCAGCCCACAACGGCGCGAGTTCATGTTCTTCGCCTTCGGCGACGGTCATGGCGATCTGCTGGAGCAGCATGTTCTCCCCTAGAGTTTCAAAGGTTGGTGGCAGCGGAAAAGTCCGCTGCTTTCTGGCGTCTGGTCTATGTTACCGCGTCGCTACCCGCGGACTTGGCCCTCGCCCTGCACGATCCACTTGGTGGTGGTGAGTTCGGTCAGGCCCATCGGACCGCGCGCATGCAGTTTCTGCGTGGAAATGCCCACCTCGGCACCCAGCCCCAGTTCCCCGCCGTCGGTGAACCGCGTGGAGGCGTTGACGATGACGGCTGCCGAATCGACTTCGGCGATGAACCGTTCGGCGTTGGCCAGGTTGTTGGTGAGGATGGCCTCGGTGTGGCCGGTGGACCAGGTGCGGATGTGGCTGACGGCCTCATCGAGGCTGTCCACCATGGCAACGGCAAGGTCGAGGTTCATGTACTCGGTGCCCCAGTCCTCATCCGTCGCGGGTTCCGACTCGATGGAGTCAGGCAGGGCGGCGCGGATGCGGTCGTCCGCGTGCAGCCGTACTCCGGCCTTGCTCAAGGCGGCAGCGACGGCGGGCAGCACGGTGGACCCGGAGTGGACCAGGAGCGTTTCAACAGTGTTGCAGACGCTGGGCCGCTGGGTCTTGGCGTTGAGCAGGATCTCCACGGCCATCTCTTCGCCGGCTGATTCGTCGATGAAGATATGCACGTTGCCCTCCCCCGTCTCGATGACGGGGACGGCGGAGTTGTTGACCACTGTCTGGATGAGGTCGCGGCCGCCGCGGGGAATCAGGACGTCCACCCTGCCGCGGGCCCGCATGAGCACGTTGGCGCCGGCGCGTCCGTACTGGTCCACGGTCTGCACGGCGTCAGCAGGCAGGCCCACGGATTCGAGGGCCTCGCGCAGCACCCGCACCAGCACCTCGTTGGTGGCTTCCGCAGCGCTGCCGCCGCGCAGGATCACGGCGTTGCCGCTCTTGAGGGCCAGGCCGGCGATGTCAACGGTAACGTTGGGGCGGGCTTCGTAGATGGCGGCCACCACGCCCATGGGGACATTCACCTGGCGCAGGCGCAGGCCGTTGGGCAGGGTCTGGCCGCGGACCACGTTGCCGACGGGGTCGGGCAGGTTGGCCAGGTTTTCCAGTGCTGCCACCAGCCCGGCGATACGGGCCTCGGTCAGGGTCAAGCGGTCAAGCAGGGCAGCAGAGGTGCCGTTGGCCTTGCCGGCGGCGACGTCCCTGGCGTTGGCGGCCAGGATTGCCTGTGTGCTCTCCTGCAGGGCGGCGCCCACTGCCCGCAGCGCCCGGTCCTTCCAGGCACGGTTGGCCATGGCCATCCGGCGGGCTGCGGTGCGTGAGCGATCCGCGATGGCGTGGACTGCGGCCTGGACGTCCGCATCGGAGAGCGGAACCGAAGCGGATTCCGGCGCTGCTGCAGGCGTGACCGGCTGCGCACCGGCAGCGGCAGCGTCTACGGAGTTGTCAGCAGTGTTGGAAATCAGGGCCTCAGTCATGTTCCCAGTTTAGGCGAGCCCGCGGCTCAGACCAGAACCAGGTCGTCAACATGAACAACTTCGCGGTCGTAGCCGGTGCCCAGTTCCTCCCCGAGGTCCCGCGTGGAACGGCCGAGCATGCGGGGCAATTCCACGGACGAGTAATTCACCAGCCCGCGCGCCACTACGGTGCCGTCGGCACCTGCGATCTCGACGGCGTCGCCCGCTTCAAAATCCCCGTGCACCGCTGAAATGCCCGCCGGCAGCAGGGAGGTGCGGTGGTGCCGGACGGCCCGCACCGCGCCGTCGTCCAGGACCAGGCGGCCCTGCACGGACGCCACGTGCGCCAGCCAGAGGAGACGCACAGGCTTGCGTGCCCCGTTGACCGTGAACCAGGTGCCCACGTCCTCGCCGTTCAGGGCGGCGGCCGCGTTGGGCGTGGAGGTGACCAGGGCGTGGATGCCGGAACCGGCGGCCATGGTAGCGGCCTCCACCTTGGTCATCATGCCGCCGGTGCCGACGCCGGCTTTGCCGGCCTTGCCGATGGTGACGCCTTCGAGGTCATGGGGGCCTTCGACCAGGGGAATCCGCTTTGCCCCGAGCGACGGCGGGCCATCATAGAGCGAGTCGACGTCGGACAGCAGCACCAGCGCGTCGGCGCGGACCAGGTGGGCCACCAGGGCGGCAAGGCGGTCATTGTCGCCAAACCTGATTTCGTGCGTGGCCACGGTGTCGTTTTCGTTGACGACCGGAACCACGCCCAGGTTCAGGAGCCGGTCAAGCGCCCGGAAGGCGTTGGTGTGCTGGCTGCGGCGCATCAGGTCCTCAGCGGTGAGCAGCACCTGGCTGACCGTCACGCCGTGTGCGCCGAAGGCCTGCGTGTAGCGGGCCATCAGCAGTCCCTGCCCCACGCTGGCCGCGGCCTGCTGGGTTGCAAGGTCCCGCGGCCGCTTGGCAAGGCCCAGCGGGGCCAGCCCGGCGGCAATGGCACCGGAGGACACCAGGATCAGTTCCGTGCCCGCGTTGCGCTTGGCGGCCAGGGCGTCGGCGAGGGCGACGAGCGATTCCTCCGAGATGCCGCCCTTGATGCTCGTCAGCGACGACGAACCGACTTTCACCACCACGCGCCGGGCGTTGGCAAGCACACTCCTGTCCACCGAACCGGTGACCGGTTCCGTGGCGGCCGCCCTAGAACTCATTGTCTGCGTCCAGTCCACTCTCCTTGAGCGGCTTGGCAACGCGGCGGCTGCTCACGGACTCAGTCCAGATGCCGGCCTTACGCTCAGCTTCGAGTTCAGCGCGCGCGGCGGCCTTGGCATCCTTGCGTTCCTGCTGTTCCTCACGCTTCTGTCCGCGGGTGGGGCGGTCGCCTATATCGGCAAAACGGACGTCCGTGCCACGCGGCGAGGCCAGGAGTTCGGCGCCCGCCATCATGGTGGGCTCCCAGTCGAAGACGACGCCGTCATCCTCGCCGATCACCACGGTGTCACCGGGCTTGGCGCCCTGCTTGAACAGTTCCGTTTCCACGCCGAGCTTCGCCAGGCGGTCGGCGAGGTAGCCGATGGCTTCCTCGTTGGTGAAATCGGTCTGCTTGACCCAGCGCACGGGCTTTTCGCCCAGGACGCGGAACAGCGGCTCGAGGTTCTTTTCCTCGCGGCGGATCCGGAAGCCGGTTTCGTTGACGGCGCGGGGCCGCAGCACGGCAGGCTGCACCTTGGGCGGCGCGGCTGCCACCGCGTCCCGGGCAGCCTTGACGATTTCTGCCATGGCAAAGCCGAGTTGGCGGAGTCCTTCATGGCTGGTGGCGGACACCTCGAACACCCGGTAGCCGCGGGATTCCAGCTCCGGCCGGACAAATTCCGCCATGTCCTTGCCGTCTGGCAGGTCCACCTTGTTGAGGGCAACCAGGCGGGGCCGGTGGTTCAACGGAACCACCTCGCCGTCCTGGCCGGCGTAGCTCATGTCCACGGCGTACTTTTCGAGCTCGGCCTCGATGATGGCGAGGTCGCTGAGGGGGTCGCGGTCCGATTCCAGGGTGCCGCAGTCAAGGACGTGGACCAGCGCGGCGCAGCGCTCCACGTGGCGCAGGAAGTTGTGGCCGAGGCCCTTGCCTTCGCTGGCACCCTCGATCAGCCCGGGAACGTCGGCAATGGTGAAGCGGACATCCCCTGCCTGCACCACACCCAGGTTGGGCACCAGGGTGGTAAACGGGTAGTCGGCGATTTTGGGGCGGGCGGCGGACATGGCGGCGATGAGGCTTGATTTGCCCGCTGACGGGAACCCGACAAGCGCGATGTCGGCGATGGACTTCAGTTCCAGGACGATGTCCCGGGACTCACCCTCGATGCCGAGCAGCGCGAAGCCCGGGGCACGGCGCTTCTGGGATGCGAGGGCAGCGTTGCCCAGGCCGCCGATGCCGCCGGCCGCGGCCACATACTCGGTGCCTTCGCCAACGAGGTCGGCCAGGACGGTGCCGTCCTTGGACTTGACCACGGTGCCGTCGGGAACAGGCAGCACGAGGGTTTCGCCGTTCTTGCCGCCGCGCCAGTCACCCATGCCAGGGCCGCCGTTGGTGGCGTGGCGGTGCGGTGCGTGGTGGTAGTCCAGGAGGGTGGTGGTCTGGTGGTCCACGCGCAGGATGACGTCGCCGCCGTTGCCGCCGTTGCCGCCGTCGGGCCCGCCGAGGGGCTTGAACTTCTCCCGGTGGACGGAGACGCACCCGTGGCCACCGCTACCGCCGGATACGTGCAGTACTACCCGGTCTACAAAGCTGGCCACGTAAATCTCCTCAGTGCTGTTTTCGCGGCGCCGAAAGCGCCATCACGATTGTAATGCGGTTAAAAGAACAGTGGAGCGGGCCATCAGGCCCGCTCCACCGCTTTGATGCTGGTTGTTACTCTGCAGCTGCAGCAGCAACGATGTTGACGACGCGGCGACCGCGGCGGGTACCGAATTCAACGGCGCCCGGGGTCAGTGCGAACAGGGTGTCGTCGCCGCCACGGCCCACGCCGGCGCCCGGGTGGAAGTGGGTGCCGCGCTGGCGGACGATGATCTCGCCGGCGGAAACAACCTGGCCGCCGAAGCGCTTTACGCCGAGGTACTGAGCGTTGGAATCACGACCGTTGCGAGTGGAGCTCGCGCCCTTTTTATGTGCCATTTGAAATGCCTGCCTCTAAGTTCTGGGGATCTGCTAAAAACCTGAACAGTAACGAAGGTTACTGGATACCAGTGATCTTGACCTTGGTCAGTTCCTGGCGGTGACCCTGGCGCTTCTTGTAACCGGTCTTGTTCTTGAACTTCTGGATCACAATCTTCGGACCACGGAGGTCGTTCAGGATCTCAGCCGTAACAGTTACCTTGGCCAGGTCAGCAGCGGCAGAGGTGACCTTGTCACCGTCAACCAGGAGCAGTGCGGGCAGCTGAATGGTGCTGCCAGCCCCACCGGCGACGCGGTTCAGGGTAACGAAGTCTCCGACGGAAACCTTCTCTTGGCGGCCGCCTGCGCGGACAATCGCGTACACCACTTGGGAACTCACTTCTCTCGACGTTTCTAACTAAATTTGCGTGCGGAACCGGCTCTAACAGGCTGGCTTCTCGCTGTGCCTCAACGCCGTGGGGTCATAACCCAAGTGTTGGCGTAAGCACCGAAGAACTAGACTACGCTAATTTTGTCTTCGGCCGCAAATGAGGCTGGCTCCTGCTCTCCGGCTGTGATAAGAACCACAGGCCGGCCGGACGGCGGGGCCACGCACCAACCATGGTACCGGCGGGACGGGCGCCACAGGCTCAGGCGTGCAGCCGCGGCGCGTCGAAAAAGTCCACTTCCAGGCGGCAGGACTGCTTGAAGGCCGTGACCATGGCGGCCCGCTCGGCGTCCGAGCCGTTCCGCCCGGCCGCATCCACAATGGCAATGGCCTTCCGGGTCGCTTCGGCGAAATCCTCGTCAGCGTACGTCCGGAGCCACTCCGCGTACGGGTGGCCGGCCGGTTCGCCCGCGGCGAGGAACTGGGCGTGGAGGGTCTTACCCACCTCTGCATACAGCCAGAAGCACGGCAGGACAGCCGCGGCGAGCACCGCGTAACTGCCCGACGCCGAGGCCGCCGTGAGGTGGTCGACGTAGGACTTTGTCACGGGGCCAAGTTCGGCCTGGACGGGACGCGTGCTGAGCCAGGACCGGTGCAGCTCGGACTCAACCTCCAGGCATTGCTGCGCGGATCCGGCCCAGAACAGCTGCTCCGCCTCAGTGGGGGCCAGGGCGCTTGCCCGTGCCAGCACGCGGGAGTAGCCGTTCAGGTAGATGGCGTCCTGGGCCAGGTAATAGGCAAACTCCTTTTCCGGCAGGCTGCCCGAGACCAGGCCGCGGATGAAGTCCAGGCGGTAGATGGCGTCCAGGTCCGCTTCGGCTTCAGTCCGGAGCAGGGCTTCGAATGAGCCCTGCTGCGGAACGGCCCGCAGGTGGTGGAAGTGGTGCACGGGCCCGTTGCCGGCCCCTACCTGAAGCCGGGCCGAGTCCGCGAGCGCCCCCGCCAGCCAGGGCTTCACTTCCCGCAGCGACGCCTCCCAGTCCCCCCGCCGCGCCTGCACCGTGGCCATTGCAGAGGACAGCGAGCACCCCGTTCCGTGGCTGTTCCTGGTGGCCACCCGCTCCCCCGGTACCTCGATGACCTCCGCCCGCAGCAGGCCGGTGGTGTTGACCAGTGCGTCCGGGCATGTCGCGTCTGGCAGGTGGCCGCCCTTCACCAGCACGGTTGCTCCGGTGGCATCAGCCAGCTTCCGTCCTTGCTCCAGGGCCCCGGCCCAGGAATCCCGGGGTTCTTCGCCCACGAGCATGGCAAGTTCGGCCAGGTTCGGGGTGATGAGGTGGGCCAGCGGCAGCAGATCGCGGAGCGCCGCCTCGGCGGATTCCTGGAGCAACCGGTCACCGCTGGTGGCCACCATTACCGGGTCGAGGACCACGACGGCGGGACGCACCTTCTCCAGCCAGGTCCGGACTGCGGCGATCACCCCGGCGTCGCCCAGCATGCCGATTTTGACGGCGTCGATGCTGATGTCGTCACTGATGGCATCCAGCTGGCAGGCGAGGAATGACGCGGGCGGCAGGTGGACGGAAGCCACACCGCGGGTGTTCTGCGCGGTGAGGGCCGTGATGGCAGCCATGCCGTAGCCGCCGTGCGCCGCAATGCTTTTCAGGTCCGCCTGGATGCCGGCACCGCCGGACGGGTCCGAACCGGCAATGGACAGGACGCGCGGCACGTCCCGGCGCAGCGCTGGCTGGGAGGGCGCGGCCTGGACGGTTGCATCCGGGATTGCGCCGGGCTGGGAAGTTTCCGCGGGCATAAAGAGGGTCGAAGACAAAAGACATCCCTTCGCCGGTACTAGCCGGACAGGTTCAACGGGTCTGGATCTCAGCCGGCCCTTCGCGCGGCACCCCGTGTCGGTTACCCAGCCTAGCCGCTGACCTGGGAGCCCGGGAAAAGTGACAGCCACCGCATGCAGGAAGTCCCCGCCTTATGGACCGTTCCCCCCGGAATACGGAGGGGACGGTCCACGAGACGGGGACTTCCCGGGTGACACAGTGGCCTTGCCTGGGCTTAAAGCTCAGAGGCAGGAACCCCCACGCCCAGGATGATGGGCGCCTCGGCTGGCTTGGGCGCGCCTTCCTTGCGTTCCTGCGAGCCCGATGCGGGTTCCGGGGCCTTGGCAGCATGGCTGTGTCCGGCGCTGGGTGCCGGAACGTTCTCATGCTGCTGCACGCTGGTTTCGTTGGCGGCACCCTGGGCGCGGCTAGCGCTGCGGTTACGCCGCGGCCGGCGCTGGCGGGACTGGTCCACCGTGTGGTCAGACCAGTCCTTCTCCGCTTCTGCGGGAGCCGGCTGCTCCGCCTTGGCAGGGCTGGCCTCGGGTTGCCTCGCTTCCGGTTCTTCCGCGGGGGTTTCGGCGGCAGGCGCCGGTTCGCCCAAGTGGGCGAAGGCTTCCGCGAGCCTGTCGAGGGTGAGGGCAGGGCGGGGCTGCTGCTCTTCCGCGTGCTCCACGAAGGGCAGGGCAACCTTCTCGCCGCCGAAGGTCAGGACAGCCGCAGGCCGTGGCGGCGTACCGGCGTCGTGTTTCTCCTCTGCGGCAGGCGCATCGAGCTGGGCCGACTGGGCCTGCCTGGCCGCCGCAACCTCGTCGTCATGCAGGTGCGCCGCATGCGCGGCCGCCGCGATGTTGGCAAGGGCCAGCCTGGTGGCTTCGGCCTTGGCGTGGCGCTCGGCGTCGGCCGGGTCCGGGTG
>NZ_JBNHFD010000009.1:0-70850 GCF_059089865.1 Arthrobacter sp. Y3221157 | reverse complement strand
GGTAAACCATTGCCCATTCGTGCAGGCCGAAGCAGCCGAACTGCGCCGGCCGCGCCGCGGTGCCCCGCAAGATGATGCCGGCAAAAGCCACCGCGGAAAGCCCTCCTTGAGGAAGAGGCCGGCCATGATGGCCACCAGGATAGGGCTGACGTTGATGAGCAGGGCGCTCGTGCCGGCATCAAGGACATGCTCGGCGGCGTTGAGCGCCACGTTATAGCCGCCGAACCACATGACCCCGTAGGCCAGGATGGGCCACCACTCGTGCCCCCGCGGCAGCTTCCGGCTCTTCAGCAGTTGCGGCAGCACCAGGAAGGACAGTACGACGGCGGCAACCGCCAGCCTGCCGAGCGTCAGGGATCCGGGGGAGAAGTGCGGCCCGATGGCCCGGATGCCCACGAAGGCCGAGGCCCAGAACACCACCGTGACCGCCATCGCTGCCACGCCCCGGGCCTTGGCCGGGGAGGCTGCCGGGAGGGACTCGGAATTGTGTTTGCGGGTGGGGACGGTTGAGGGCATGGAGCCAATGTATCGGGACCGGACAGCCCGGGGCTGGCGGAAATCGGCCATGTCTAGGCAACTTCCTGCCAATCTTGCAGAGCCCTTGAGCGGGCGCGGCCGCCGCCCTCGGCTAGGATGCGGATTATGGTCTCAAACCCTGCTCCGCCCCGCGATAAGGCACGCCTCGTCAGGACAATCATTTGGATCGTGCTGGCCGTCATCGTGATTGGCGGGGCCGTCTGGTTCGCACTCTCGGTAGCTGGAAAGCAGCAGCAGGCGGCGCCCCCTGTGGCGGGCGCGGAACAACTGGTCCGGGCGGACAGCCACCGGCTCACCACCCCGGCGGTTGAGATGGCCCAGCTGGTGGAGTTCCTCGACTTCGAGTGCCCGTCCTGCGGTTCCATCCACCCCGTGGTGGAGGAGCTCAAGGCGGAGTTCGGGGACCGGATCACGTTCGTGCACCGGCACTTCCCGCTGTCGATGCACCCGAACTCGGGCCAGGCCGCCCTCGCTGCCGAGGCTGCCGGGCAGCAGGGCCAGTACCAGCAGATGGCCAACAGGCTTTTCGAGACCCAGCCCCAGTGGGCCGGCAGCCAGCAGTCCCAGGCACCGCTGTTCCGCACTTACGCGGAGGAGCTGGGGCTGGACCTGGCCCTGTATGACGCCGCCGTCGCCGACCAGCAAACGGAGGAGCGGATCCTGGCGGATATCGCTGACGGAAAGGCACTGGGAGTCAGCGGCACCCCAACCTTCTTCCTGAACGGCGAAAAGCTGGTTCTCTCCACCAAAGCGGACTTCCGTCAGAAACTCGCTGACGCCGTCGAATAGCGGCGCACTGGATTGTTGCGCTGCCGCTCCAGGGGCCCCGCGGCTACTTCGCCGCGGCCCACTCCAGCAGCCGTTCCACCGGCCATGTGGTGATGATGCGGTCCTGCGGGACGTCGTTCCGCGCAGCGCGCTCGGCGCCGTACTGAAGGAAATCGAGCTGGCCGGGCGCATGCGCGTCGCTGTCGATTGAAAACAGGCAACCGGCCTCCAAGGCGAGCTGGATCAGCGGATCAGGCGGATCCTGCCGCTCTGGCCGGGAGTTGATTTCCACTGCCACATTGTTCTCGACGCAGGCGGCAAACACTTCCTCGGCATCGAACTCCGACGGCGGGCGGGTACCCCGCGAGCCCTCCACCAGCCGGCCGGTGCAGTGGCCAAGCACGTTCGTATGCCGGGCCTGGATGCCGCCGAGCATCCGCCGGGTCATGGTTTTCCGGTCTGCGCGCAGCTTTGAGTGGACGCTGGAAACCACGATGTCCAGGCGGTCCAGCAGCTCCGGGTCCTGGTCCAGCTCGCCGGATTCCAGGATGTCCACCTCTATCCCCGTCAGCAACCGCACCTTGCCCTCCGGCTGCCCGTTGGGCGTGGACTGCCCGTCGGCGTTGATCGCCGCCACCACATCGAGTTGCCGGATGAGCCGCTCCGCTGACAACCCGTTGGCGATGGTGAGGTTGGGCGAATGGTCGGTCAGCGCCAGGTACTCCCGCCCGAGCACCCCGGCGGCCGCCACCATCAGCTCAATGGGGGAGCCGCCGTCGGACCAGTCGCTGTGGCTGTGCAGGTCCCCGCGGAGGGCGCTGCGAAGTTCACCGCCGCCGGAGGCCAGCGGCTGGGCGCCCTTTTCCCGCAGGTCGGCCAAATAGTCGGGGACACCGCCCGCCACCGCCTGCTGGATGACCTGGTAGGTCCGGTCGCCGATGCCCTTCATGGATTTCAGCCGGCCGGTCCTGGTCCGCTCGGCCACTTCTGCAGCCGGCAGCGGGCTGATGGCCGCGGCTGCTTTCCGGAAGGCCTGGACCTTGAAGGTGGCCGCGCGTCCGCGCTCCAGCCAGAAGGCAATTTCGTTGAGCGCTGCGACGGCATCCATCAGTCCATCTTCACCTGTTCTCCCTGTTCAGGCACGGGGTTTTTGGCCGATTTTGGATTATCAGGAACTAGGCCCTATAGTTTTAGAGTCCAGTTCGGAGAACGCAAAGGACAAAGACGGAAAGCCTCGCTTTACGCCTTTTATTTTGCTCCGAACGGGTTCTGGCCCCCATCGTCTAGCGGCCTAGGACACCGCCCTTTCACGGCGGCGGCACGGGTTCGAATCCCGTTGGGGGTACGCAAGGAACTGGTCAAGCAGGCTAAAAAAGTCTGGTAGGCTGGAAGCCTTGAAAAAAGCGGTAGAGATACTGCAAAAGCAAGAAACGCAAGGCCCTGTAGCGCAGTTGGTTAGCGCGCCGCCCTGTCACGGCGGAGGTCGCGGGTTCAAGTCCCGTCAGGGTCGCTCTGATTGTTGGAAGCAATTCCGGCTCTCATGGTGACTAGTCACCTAGGCTCTGTAGCTCAGTTGGTAGAGCGTTCGACTGAAAATCGAAAGGTCACCGGATCGACGCCGGTCGGAGCCACCACTGGGAAGCATCAGTTCTTCGGAACTGGTGCTTTTCTTATTTTCCGGGCCTACAGTTGTAAGGCCCGCACCAGGCACGTCTCGATCCCGGCATCAATACCCCTGGGGCCAGCGGTTCTCCGGCCCTGAGCCTCTTTTGATGCCGTAATGCACCGCCGCGGACACGCGGCGCCAGCACAAGAGAACACTAGTCTGAGCGCCATACAGCGCATAAGGAGAAACAGGGAATGTCCGCCTCACCTGGCACCAGGACCATCAGCCAACCACCCGGGGAAACACCGCCGGCCGTGAAGGAGGAGGCGGGGCATCAACCCCGTGCCGGCGGCTCGAAACTGGCGCGGTGGGTCTTCTGGCCGGCAGCCGCCGTCATCGTCATATTTGTCCTGTTTGCCACGATCTTTCCGGCGGCCGCCACCGATCTCTTCACATCCGTCCAGGGCAACGTCATCAGATGGTTTGGCTGGTACTATGTGGCAGCCGTTGCGCTTTTCGTTGTGTTTTCCCTGTGGATCGGCCTCAGCCGCTACGGCGATATCAAGCTGGGCCACGATGACGACGAGCCGGAGTTCTCCGTGATGTCCTGGTTCGCGCTGCTCTTCGCGGCGGGCATGGGCATTGGCCTTGTCTTCTTCGGTGTGGCGGAGCCCCTGAATCATTTTGCCGCTCCCAGGCCCGGTGTTGAAGGCTCCCCGCTGGAGCTCGCCCAGCAGGCCATGACGCAAACCTACCTTCACTGGGGCCTTCATGCCTGGGCCATCTACGTTGTGGTGGGCGTATCCATCGCCTACGCCGTACACCGCAGGAACCGCCCCATCTCCATCCGGTGGACGCTTGAGACGCTCCTGGGCCGCAGGCGCGTCGCCGGCGCGTGGGGCAACCTGATCGACATCGTGGCCCTGGTGGGGACGCTGTTCGGCGTCGCCACGTCGCTCGGCCTGGGCGTCCTGCAGATCTCGGCAGGCCTTGAACAGGCAAACATCCTCCAGGCCACCACCATGACGCAGATCGGGTTGATCCTCTGCATCATTACCCTGACCATCATTTCTGTCGTGTCGGGCGTGGGCAGGGGCATGAAATGGCTCTCCAACATCAACCTGGTCCTGGCTGGGCTGCTGATGCTGGTGGTGCTGTTTACCGGCCCCACGCTTTTCCTGCTGCGTGAGTTCGTGCAGTCAATCGGGCACTACTTCCAGAACGTCGTCGGCCTAACTTTCAATACTTTGGCTTTCTCCGGCGCAGAGGGTGAGGCTTGGCAGGCCGCCTGGACCACCTTTTACTGGGGCTGGTGGATTTCGTGGGCGCCGTTCGTGGGCATCTTCATCGCCCGCATTTCCAAAGGCCGCACCGTCCGGCAGTTCGTCGCAGGCGTCCTCCTGGTACCCACCGCCCTGGGCTTCCTGTGGTTCTCCGTCCTTGGCGGTGCCGCCATCCACCGGGAGCTGTTCGGTGCCGGAGGCCTTATCGGCGACGACGGCAGCGTGGACACCGAGGGTGCGCTGTTCAACCTGCTGGGAAGCCTTCCCGGCGGGGTTGTCCTCACCCTGGGCGCAATTCTCCTGATCGCCATTTTCTTCATTACATCGGCGGATTCCGGCGCCCTTGTCATGGGCATGATCTCAACCGGCGGAGACGTGGAACCGAAGAACTGGCTGCGCGTCTTCTGGGCGCTGTCGGCCGCTGCCGTTGCCATTACCCTGCTCCTGGCCAATGGCCTGCAGGCGATCCAAACCGCGGCCATCCTCACCGCCGTGCCCTTCAGCGTGGTGATCATCCTGATGAGCATTTCCACGGCCAAGGCCTTCCACCGGGAACATCAGACCCTGATCCGCGCACAACGCAAGTTGGCCCGGGACCAGATGACCGCCCACGTCACCGAGCAGGTCCAGGATTCCATGCACGATTCCGTACAGGAGCATTACCAGGAGCACGTTGCTGAACAGATTCAGGAATCCGTGCACGAGCATTACCAGGAGCACCTGGCGGACCAGGTCAGCGAGGCCGTCCAGGCGCAGTTGACCGAGCGTTTGGCTACCGGCGAGGTTCCGCAAGTAAAGGCACCGGGAACTCCCAAGACATAGCCCCGGCTCCCTGGCCTGGCCGTTCCGCGAGACCGTGTCCGGCCAGGCTCCCCTTGTCAGGGTTCGCACTAGTCGGAGTGTGGCTGCGCTCACGAATATTCGGCCAGTGCAGGTCCAGCCCGAAATAAATCGTCCGTCATCTGTAACATTTGACGGCTTAAAAGCGATATGTCACGCGCGCGCAGTGAAAAGTGTAAGCGCTTGCACAACCGGGTGGAACTCGGTTTTCGACGCCGCGAAACACGGTTTGAAATGCCGTGAAAGGCCTGCCTAGCGTGGAGACCGGCCCGGATATCCCCGGTATCACCACGGGCCGCATCTGGGACACCACCCACGTCCCGCCCCTCGACACGACGGCGTCCTCGATGACGCCTGCCAAGTTGTCGGGGCTCGCCGGAGTGCGGGGGACCAGGGCATCCGCCCGTCTTCCACGAACAGTTTCAACTCCGCGAGAAGAGCAAAAATGCACAAGCACCCCCAAGCACCTCGGATGCTGCGGTGGCGGTCCGCCGCCGCAGCACTGGCAACAGCCGTGGCTGCCTCGACCTTCCTTGCCGTCCCGTCGGCGCAAGCCAACGAGCCTGCCGATCCGCCGGCCGCCGAGCAGATGCCGGCACCCACCCCGGGCTTCCCTCTCCCCACGGAACACACCCAGCAGGCCCACGATCCGGCGGCGGACTTCACCTCCAAGTGGACCCGCGCCGATGCCAGCCAGATCATGGCGCAGAGCGACACCACGGTGGCTCCCGGCCAGAACTCCATGAGCCCGGACGTCACCATGCCGGAAATCCCCGAGGATTTCCCCACCATGAATGAGGACGTCTGGGTCTGGGACACCTGGTCCCTGACGGACGAGCACGCCAACCAGATCAGCTACAAGGGCTACGACGTCATCTTCTCGCTCGTCGCCGACCGCCACGCGGGTTACAACTTCGACCAGCGCCACTGGAACGCCCGCATCGGCTTCTTCTTCCGCAAGACCAACGCGGACCCGGCCAAGGACAAGTGGAACTACGGCGGACACCTCTTCGTGGATGGTTCGTCCATCGGCAACACGGAATGGTCCGGCTCCACCCGCCTCATGCAGGGCAACCACGTGAACGTGTTCTACACGGCCACCACCTTCCACGACGTGGCCGAGCGGAACACGGGCGGCGGCGGCATTGCCCCGGACGCGGCCATCGCCAAGGCCCTCGGCAACATCCACGCCAACGAGGAACGCGTCTGGTTCGACGGCTTCGAGCACACCAAGCTGCTGGAGCCGGACGGCAAGATGTACCAGACCAAGGAACAGAACCCGGGCTTCGCCTTCCGCGACCCGTTCACCTTCGCCGACCCGGCGCACCCCGGCAAGACCTTCATGGTTTTCGAAGGCAACACTGGCGGCAACCGCGGCGAGTACCAGTGCACCGAGGAAGACCTCGGCTACCGTGAGGGCGATGCCAACGCAGAATCCCTCGACGAGGTGAACAGCAGCGGCGCCTACTACCAGACCGGCAACGTGGGCCTCGCCGTGGCGGACAACAAGGATCTCACCAAGTGGTCCTTCCTGCCGCCGATCCTCTCCGCAAACTGCGTCAACGACCAGACGGAACGTCCCCAGATCTTCATCCAGAACGAGGACGGCAAGAACAAGTACTACCTGTACACGATCAGCCACCAGTTCACGTACGCAGCAGGCATGCGCGGCCCCGACGGCGTCTACGGCTTCGTGGGCGACGGCGTGCGCTCCGACTACCAGCCGGTCAACAACTCCGGCCTGGCCCTCGGTTCGCCCACCGACCTCAACCTGCCTGCCAACAACCCGAGCGGCACCATCTCCGGCCAGCAGAACGGCCGCCAGTTCCAGGCCTACTCGCACTATGTTCAGCCCAACGGACTGGTCCAGTCGTTCATCGACAACGTCAACGGTGTCCGCGGCGGCTCCCTGTCCCCGACCGTGAAGATCAACTTCAAGAACGGCGTCACGCAGGTTGACCGCAGCTTCGGCCAGAACGGCCTCGGCCCGTTCGGCTACTTGCCCACCAACGTCAAGGTGGGCGGCCAGGGCCACTACAAGTAGGCCGCGTCACAGCCGCACCGCCGCTGCTTCAGCGGCACCGCCCAGGCGGGGTTGCTCTTGGGGGCATCCCCGCCTGGGTCCTTTAACTACTGTCCCTCAGTTAACAGCGCAGCACCGCAGGCTAGGGATAGGGTTGGATCAACAGAAGGGGGAGTGCCTGATGGAATACCAGAACCCACAACCCGAGCCGGGCATCCGCAGCGGCGCCGCGCCGGTTCCTGTCCCGGCGCCCGGCTTGGGACGGACCGTGATTTCGGAAACCGCCGTGGCCAAGGTGGCAGGGATCGCCGCCCGCGCTGTTCCCGGCGTCTACTCCCTGGGCTCGGTCCCGTCCCGCGCCCTGGGGGCCATCCGGGACGCCGTAGGCAGCAGCTCCGACCATGCAGCCGGGGTCCGTGCCGAGGTGGGAGAAACCCAGGTTGCAGTGGATATCAGCCTCGTGGCGAGTTACGGCACGCCGCTGCATGCCCTCGCCAACCAGGTGCGCGCCGCCGTCTACCGGGCGGTGGAGGAACTGGTGGGGCTCCAGGTCATCGAGGTGAACGTCGAGGTCACCGATGTCTACGTACCGCCTCCCGTTAAGCCGGTCACCGGAACCCCTGAAAGGGAGGCATTGCTGTGAGCCTGACACTGGCAGGTGCCGCCATGGGCGCCTTCGTGGCCTTCATGTCCCTCCAGTTCGGGCTATGGGGGTTCCTGGTATCCCTGCTCTTCATGGCCATCGGGGCACTCCTGGGCCGCGCCGCCGAGGGGAAGCTGGACCTCCGCGGCGTCCTCGATGCCATCATCGGCCGGCGCTCATCATCATGAGCACGCCCGCCCCGGCAATGCGGGGACAGGTGCTCAGTGGCCACAACCGCATCAGCACGCAGGCGCTGACGAGCCTCGCCAAGGCGGCGGCTGCAGCGGCGTTTGACGTTGACGCCCAGGACGTCCGGGCAGACTGGACGGACGACGACGGCCTGCTGGCTTTGTCCCTTGTCACGCCCATCAGCATCCCGCCTCTAAAAACAGTCGTCCTGGACCCGGCGCGGGTGGAGAGGTTCGGTGGTTCCATCTGGGACCGGACGGTCCAGGCCAAAACCCGCATCCTGGAGACCGTTACGGAGCTCAGCGGTGCCAGGTTGAGCAGGGTGGACATCCGCATCAGCGGCGCAAGGATCAGTGAAGGAGGCCGGGTCCGGTGAGCAGCAGGGTGGAACCCGCGGCCAGGCGGTCCCGGGGTGAGGAGGGCCGCCGCGACGAGGGGCGGGGTGTGGACATGCGCCGCGTGGCCTACCGCGAAACGCACTCCACGCGCGCCGCGGTCGCCATCGTCGCTGCCGTGCTGGTCATTGTGCTGGCGGCCTACGGACTCCTGGAAGCAGCGGTGCACGCCATCGGCCAGCCTGCCTGGCTTATGGAGCCCCAGGTGGCTGCGCAACGCATTGTGGAGCTTCCCGCCGGGATTTCACCGCTGCTGCTCGGCGCCGTCGGCGCGGTCCTTGCGATGGCCGGCCTTATCTTCCTGCTTAACGGGATACTCCCGGGGCGGCGGGCGCGGCACCTCCTCTCGCGTGCCGGACAGGCTTCCGGAGGCCCCGTCGTCGTGGTTGACGATGAAGTCATCGCCTCATCACTTGCCCGCCGTGCCCGGCTGGCGGCAAACGTGACGCCGGAGCAGGTGATGGTGGTTGTTTCGCAGCGCCAGGTCCTGGTGAATGTCAGGCCCACGTCCGGCGTGCCGGTGGACGACGGGACAGTCCTCGCCGCCGTCCAGGAGGAACTGGGCCAGATGGGGCTGGAGCCGTCGCCCGAAGTCCGGGTCCATGTAACGCCGACGGGAGTGATTGGGGCATGAACAGCACGCCAAGCCTCCTCAACCGGATACTCCTCACAGTCCTGGGGCTGGTACTCCTTGCCGTCGGCGTCCTGCTGATGCTGCTGGCAACCGTCCCGCCCGTGACCGCCTGGTGGCAGTCCTGGTCCCCGGGGATCTGGGCCGGGATCAACCAGGTCTTCAACGCCACCAGGTTCCCGGGGCGCACCGAAAGCTGGCTCTGGATTGTGGTGGCCCTGGTGCTGCTGCTGATGATCGGGCTGATGGTGGCCTGGATTGCCCAGCAGGGCAAGGGCCGGTCCAGCCTGTTGGCCGCCGAATACGATCCGGGCGATGTTCCCGGTGACGTCCGCATCGGCGGGGGAGTGGCGGAACAGGCCCTCAAGCATGCGCTCGCGGGGCGGCCGGACCTCGCCGGTTCCACGGTAACAACCTATGACGTCAAGGGCTCACCCGCGTTGAAAGTCCGGCTGCTGCCGCGCCAGGGCGTGGCGCCGCACCTGCTGGCAGCCGAGGTCACCGGCCTGCTCGCCGCGCTCGAAACGGTTGTCGGCAAGGAAACACCGGTCCTCGTCCATATCGGGGCGGGGGCACGGACGCGCTTCGGCCGTGCCGAGCGCGTCCGCTGATCACCCTACTCCCGCTCCAGGTAGACAGCGCAGTCGACCGGAACCTCCCGCGCAGCAGCCAGCTCTTCGGCGGGAACAGGTCCGCTGGCCAGCGCCACCCGGTATCCCGCCGGGATGGGAGCGGATGCAAACCCCATGTTTGCGAGGACCAGGACATCGCCGTTGCGGAACGCCAGCAGCCCGGCGTCCGGAGCGTGGATATCATCCCACTCCAGGGTGCCCAGGCCCAGCCTGCGCCCGGAGCGGAAGGCAAGGGCAGCCTTGTAGAACTCCAGGGTCGAGCCCTCCTCTCCCTCCTGCTGGTCAGCCGCGAGGGGGCCGAAACTCTCCGGCTGCGGAAGCCATGGCCGTGCCTGGCTGTGCCCGGACGAGAAGCCGTAACCGGGCAGGTCGGCGGCCCAGGGCAGCGGCACCCGGCAGCCGTCCCGGCCAATCTCAGCACCGTTCGTCCGGAAAAATGTGGGGTCCTGCCTGGCACCGGCCGGAAGCGTGGTGTGTTCCGGCAGCCCCAGTTCCTCGCCCTGGTACAGGTAGGCGGAACCGGGCAGCGCCAGGGAAAGCAGCGTTGCGGCCCGGGCGCGGGCCAGTCCCAGGGCGGAGTCCGGCTGCTCATCATCCGCGGCCAGGCCCTTGGGAAAGGTAGTGGGGTCGGGAAGCCCGAACCGGGTGGGGTGTCGGACGGTGTCATGGTTGCTCAGCACCCAGGTGCACGGCGCCCCCACTGAGGCGGCGGCCGCCAGGGACGCCTCGATTGCGGCCGCCATGCGCTCGGCATCCCAGCCCGCCAGAAGGAAATCGAAATTGAAAGCCTGCTGCATCTCATCCGGCCGCACGTAGCGGGCCAGCCGTTCCGCCGGTTCCACCCATGCTTCGGCCACCATCATCCGGTCGCTGCCGTACTCCGCCAGCACCCGGCGCCAGTCACGGTAAATGTCGTGCACGCCCTCCTGGTCGAAGAAGGGCGACGGCGGGTAGACCGGGGAAACGGCACGGTGCGGCTCCTCGACGTCGGTGTGTGCCCCCGGTGCATCACCAGGCGGCAGCGTCAGGCTGTGCGTTCCTTCCACCATGGCCGCCGCGCCGTCCCAGTCGGGAAGGCCCTTTTCCTTGACCATGCCGTGCGCAACGTCCACCCTGAAACCGTCCACGCCGCGGTCCAGCCAAAACCGGAGGACGGACCGCATCTCCTCGTGGACCTCGGGGTTCTCCCAGTTGAGGTCGGGCTGCCGGGTATCGAACAGGTGGAGATACCATTCGCCGGGTGAACCGTCCGGCCCGGTCACGCGGCTCCACGCCGGACCACCGAAGATCGACTTCCAGTTGTTGGGTGCCTGGTTGCCGTCCCCGGACTCCGGCACGCTGTCCTTGCCGGGGCGGAAGATGTAGCGGTCCCGCTCAGGGGAGCCGGGCGCCGCCTTGAGGGCCTCCTGGAACCATGCGTGCTCATCGGAGGTGTGGTTGGGAACCAGGTCCACGATGACCTTCAGGCCCCGGCTGTGGGCATCCTGCAACATTGCATCGAAGTCGTCGAGGGACCCGAACAACGGGTCCACCTGCCGGTAGTCCGCCACGTCGTACCCGCCGTCGGCCTGCGGCGACTTATAGAAGGGGGACAGCCAGATGGCGTCCACTCCCAGCTTCTCGAGATACGGCAGGTGTTCAATCACACCGCGCAGGTCACCCATGCCGTCCCCGTTTCCATCTGCGAAGGAACGCGGGTAGATCTGGTAGACGACGGCGTCTGCCCACCATTCCGGCTGGGTGTGACCGGAAGCGGGAACGGCCAGGTTGGACATTTGGTTCCCCTCAGATAACTTTTTGATGTAAACGCTTGCATTGCACGCAGCAACCTTACTAGTGTGACAGTCACCACATCAACCTCACCTAGCAAGCGCACCGTCGACTTACTTGTCACTCAGCGAGGAGCTTCAAGCTAATGAAAACCCCTAGATTCCTTCTTCCGGCTGCCACGGCCGGCATCCTGGCCCTGACCCTGTCCGCGTGTGCGGGCGGTGGCGGCGGAACCACGGGTGGCGGCGGCGGCGGCGGTGGCGACGCCGAAGCCAACCTCGAAGGCCGCGGTCCCATCACTTACGTGCAGGGCAAGGACAACAGCAACGTTGTGCGCCCGCTGCTGGAGAAGTGGAATGCTGCGCATCCTGACGAACAGGTTACGTTCAAGGAGCAGACAGACCAGGCAGACCAGCAGCACGACGACCTGGTCCAGAACTTCCAGGCCAAGAACGAAAATTACGACGTCGTCAGCGTGGACGTTGTCTGGACTGCGGAATTCGCTGCCCGCGGCTGGCTGCAGCCGCTCGAAGGCGACATGGCCATCGAGACCGACGGCATGCTCGAGCCCACCATCGAAGCCGGCTCCTACAAGGACAAGCTCTACACGGCCCCCGTATCCTCTGACGGCGGCATCCTCTACTACCGCAAGGACCTTGTCCCTGAGGCTCCCAAGACCTGGGACGAAATGATGGGGATGTGCTCCATCGCCAAGGAGAACAACATCGGGTGCTACGCAGGCCAGTTCAAGCAGTATGAAGGCTTGACGGTCAACGCTTCCGAAGCCATCAACTCTGCCGGCGGTAGCGTGTTGGATGACGACGGCAAGCCCAGCCTTACCACGCCGGACGCCGAGCAAGGCCTGAACAACCTGGTGGAGGCCTTCAAGAACGGCAACATTCCGGCCGAAGCCATCACCTACCAGGAAGAGGAAAGCCGCCGCGCCTTCCAGGAAGGCAAGCTGCTGTTCCTCCGCAACTGGCCGTACGTCTATAACCTCGCAACCACCGAAGGATCGTCCCAGGTGAAGGATGTGCTGGGCATGGCTGCCCTGCCCGGCAAGGACGGTCCGGGTGCCTCTTCCCTCGGCGGTCACAATGCCGCCATCAGCGTTTACTCCAAGAACAAGGCCACAGCACGGGACTTCGTGAAGTTCCTGATCGAAGAAGAGCAGCAGAAGTTCTTCGCAACGCAGGGCTCGCTGGCCCCGGTCCTTGGCGATCTTTACGAAGACGAGGAACTCGTTTCCAAGCTGCCGTACCTGCCCGTCCTGAAGACCTCGATCGAGAACGCCGTACCGCGACCGGTGACTCCGTTCTACCCGGCCGTGACTAAGGCAATCCAGGAGAACGCGTACTCCGCATTGAAGGGTGAGAAGTCTGCTCAGCAGGCATTGTCCGACATGCAGAAGTCCATCGAGTCCGCCGGCGCAGGATCGTAGTCAGTCATGGCAACCGAATTGGGCCCGACGCCGGCAACAAAGCCGGCGTCGGGCGGCGCCCCGGTCCACCATGGACCCAAGGGCGTCGGAGAAGACAACAAGATCTTGAGCCAGGGCAAGTGGGCAACATGGCTGCTGGCACCCACCATCGTCGCGCTGGCTGTAGTGATCGTTTACCCCATCATCAGTGCCATCGTGATGTCCTTCCAAAAGGACGCAGGGCTGGACCCCGCCACGGGGCTCTTCACTGCCGGTGGCCCGGCCGGCATCCAGAACTATGTGAACTGGCTGGGCCAGCAGTGTGCAGCACCGGGAGGGGGTACGGTTGCCTGCCCGCCAGGAACTCTAGGCGGCCAGTTCTGGACCGCAACGGGAACCACTTTCTTCTTCACGGTCGTCACAGTTGCCTTCGAGACCATCCTCGGGTTCTGGATGGCCCTGATCATGGCGCGGTCCTTCAAGGGCCGCAGCCTGGTCCGTGCAGCTGTGCTGGTGCCGTGGGCCATCCCCACTGCCGTAACTGCCCAGCTGTGGCTGTTCATGTTCGACTTCAATGGAATCGTCAACAAGCTGTTCAGCGCTTCCATCCTCTGGACCGGCAGTGAGTGGCCGGCTAAGTGGGCCGTGATCATCGCCGACACTTGGAAGACCACACCGTTCATGGCGCTCCTGATCCTGGCGGGTCTCCAGATGATCCCGGCGGATGTTTACGAGGCCGCAAAGGTTGACGGCACCACTACCTGGCAGCGGTTCCGGCTGATTACGCTTCCTTTGGTGAAGCCGGCGCTGATGGTGGCCATCCTGTTCCGCACCCTTGACGCGCTCCGCATGTTCGACCTTCCGTACATCCTGACGCAGGGTGCCAACAACACCACCACGTTGTCCATCCTGGTGATCAACCAGATCAGGCAAGGATTCAATTCGGCCGCAGCATTGTCCACCATCACGTTCCTGATCATCTTCCTGGTGGCGTTCATCTTCGTGCGCTTCCTTGGTGCCAATGTGGTGGAGCAAAGCGGGGCCACCGGTAAGGGGAAGAAATGACAACCACGGCTGCCTCCACGGCATTGCGGGCGGAGCAGGACAAAGGGCGCAAGATGGCCCAGACCCGGGAGAAATGGGCCAGCGCACGGACGTACGTCAGTGCCGCCGTTATTCTCATCTGGTGCCTTGCACCCGCCTACTGGATGGTGGTCACGGCCTTCCGCGAAGTGGGGTTCACCTACGACACCACGCCGTGGCCCACACATGTGACCATGGACAACTTTGCCACTGCGTTCGATACCTCGTTCGGCAACAGGTTCGGTCAAGCACTCCTGAACAGCATCATCATCGGTGTCACGGTGACCGTGATCTCGCTGATTATCGGGGTGTTCGCGGCGTACGCTCTGGCCCGTCTGAATTTCCGGTTCAAGTTCCTGGTGCTGGGATTCATCCTGGGTGCCTCCATGTTCCCGGGCGTTGCCCTCATCACGCCGCTGTTCCAGTTGTTCACCAACATCGGTTGGATAGGCACTTACCAGGCACTGATCATCCCGAACATCTCCTTCGTCCTGCCGCTCACCGTCTACACCCTGACCTCCTTCTTCCGTGAAATGCCGTGGGAACTGGAAGAGTCAGCACGCGTGGACGGCTGCACCCAGGGCCAGGCGTTCCGTAAGGTGATCATGCCGCTGGCCGCGCCAGCAATCTTCACGACGGCGATCCTGGCGTTCATTTCCTCCTGGAACGAGTTCCTGATCGCCAGCCAGCTGTCCAACGAGGCCACGCAACCGGTGACGGTTGCCATCGCCAGCTTTGCCGGGGCACAGCCCAACCAGATTCCATACACGGCCATCATGGCTGCGGGCACCATCGTCACCATTCCGCTGGTGATCCTGGTGCTTGTGTTCCAGCGCAAGATTGTGGCCGGCCTGACGGCGGGTGCAGTCAAGTGACAGGCGATGCTTCCCGCTCCCGCTCCACGGGGGCGGGAAGCGACCGCAGGCGCGTCCGATCCGGCGAGGACTTTGACATCATCATCGGGTTCCTTGGTTTTTGGGCCCTGGTCCTGCTGGTGGTCACCGTCTGGATGGAAGTGACTGCGCAGCCCGCACTCGGCTGGGCCCTGGGGCTGCTGGCCACGCTCCTGGCGCTGTACGGCATGGTCCGTTTGCGGCGGAAGCTCCCCGAACGCAGGTAGCCGGGCGAAGGCCAGTCCGTCACGGTTTAACGCCGCGTGGCCGGGGAGTGGGAAAATACGAAGGCTCGGGGGAGTGCAGGGCGAGCGGCAGCTTCAGGCTGCATGGAGTTATTGAGGGGACACGGTGGCACGCACAACAGAAAGATCCCAAAGGGGCGGCCACACGGGAGTCAGCATCGAGGACGTTGCGGCAGCTGCCGGTGTCTCGACTGCCACAGTGTCCCGGGCCGTCCGTGGCCTGCCCCGCGTGTCGCCGGCTACCCGCGAACGAATCCTTGAGGTAGCCGGCAACCTGGGCTATGTGGCCTCATCTTCCGCATCCGGGCTCGCCACCGGCCGCACCAAGACCATTGGCGTGCTGGCCCCGTTCGTCAGCCGCTGGTTCTTTTCGAAAGCCATTGAGGGAGCGGACCGGGAACTCCACGCCCGGCAATACAACCTCTCCCTGTTCAACCTCGGCGGCCACGGCAGCAACCGGGAGCGGCTCTTCAGCAAAACCATGGTCTATAAGCAGATTGACGCCCTGCTGGTCCTTTGTATGGCGCTGACCCACGAAGAGCTGGACCACCTGCAGAAAATCGACATTCCGCTGGTGGTGGTGGGCGGACACGTCGAGGAGTGCGCCTACATCGGCATTGACGACTACGCCGCCGCCTCCACAGCCGTGCGGCACCTGATCGACCTGGGCCACCGCGATATTGCACTGCTCCACGGCGACGACGAGACGGACCTGAACTTCGACGTTCCCAGGGTCCGGATCCTCGCCTTCAAGGATGTTATGACGTCCGCCGGATTGCCCACCCGCCCGGAGTGGGACGAATGGGGCGACTTCACGGTCCGCAGCGGGCAGGAGGCCTTCCGCCGGCTGTGGGCACGTCCCGGTGCCAAACCCACAGCCATCTTCTGCGCCTCCGACGAGATGGCCATGGGTGTCATCTTCGAGGCCCAACGCATCGGCGTCCGCGTGCCGGAGGAACTGTCAGTCGTGGGGATCGACAACCACGATTTTGCGGACGCCATGGGGCTGACCACGGTGGGGCAGCGGCCTGACGAACAGGCTGAGCTGGCCACCAAGATGCTCCTTGACGAACTGGACGGCGAGGTGGGGTCGGTGCAGTCCGCCGTCGCACCGCATGAACTCATCGTCCGGCGGACTACCGCGCCGCCCCCGGCCAAGCGTTCCGCCGCATGATTCCGGCGTCCTGACAAGGGACCTTCTTGCGACGTGACGCAGGTCAGGATGCGCGCGCCAACTGCCGGATGGGGATCCAGCGGGAGGCCAGGCGCCGGTAGGCTGCCGCAGCTCCGGTCATGTCACCCTCCGCGAGGCATTCGATGCCCAACCGGATGTCCATGGGGGAATCGTCCGGATACACCTTGTCCGCCACGGCACCGTAGTCAAGCTCCACCATCGATTCCACATGGAACTGCTCCAGCCACTCGGTGAGCTGGGCAAGGTCGTCCAGCATGTCCAGGTCCGGGGCCGCCAGGGCAAGGTTGGCAACCGCATAACGGGCACGTTCCAGGGCGTCGGTGATCGATGCCCACACCCGGACCGTGAGGATCCGGCCGGCTGCCTCCACCACGTCCTTGTGGTCCGACTCCATGAACAGCGAAAACCAGCTGAACGGGATCCCCCAGGTTGACGCCCGGGTATGCACCCGGATGGAACCGTCGCGGGCCTTGACCTGGTCGATCCGTTCCTGGTGCTTGTCCCGCTGTTCCTCGGGGATCAGCAGCTCCGCAAGCGGGCCGTGGATTCCCTCCATCAGGGCGTTGGCCGCCAGGCCTGCACGGAGGACCAGCTGGCTGGGACAGTACAGCAGCACCGGCTCGGCGTCAGCGCCGTCGTCGGCCGCTCCGCCCTGGGGAGCGGGGGCCGTGGTGACCCGCACCAGGTCGGTCCGTCCAGTGGGAAACGGGTCCCCGCCTGAACGGGTGATGCGCCCCAGCGAGGCGAGCAGTTCGGCGTTTTCGACGGCGGCACGCGAGGCTGTGCGTGCACCAGCCGCCTGGATGGCGGCGCGTTGCTCTTCCGGGAACGCGTCCAGCGGTTCGTAGACCCGCAGCGTGGAGGAAAAAGGCAGGCCTGCCTGGCCCCGGTAGAGGTTTCCCGTCATCGCGGTCTCCTTATCTGGGTCCAGGTGGCCGTCATCAGTCCGCCAGTTCCACCAGCACGGGGGCGTGGTCCGAAGCGCCCTTGCCCTTGCGTTCCTCGCGGTCAATGGAGGCACCGGTAACCCGGCTGGCCAGCGCGGGGGAGGCGAGGACGAAGTCGATGCGCATGCCTTCCCGCTTGGGGAAGCGCAGCTGGGTGTAGTCCCAGTAGGTGTATACACCGGGGCCGGGAGTGTAGGGGCGCACCACATCGGTGAAGCCGGCGGATTCGAAGGCGTGGAAAGCGGCGCGCTCCGGTGGGCTGACATGGGTGTAGCGGTTGTTCACGAACAGGTCGATGTCCCAGACGTCCTCATCGAACGGCGCGATGTTCCAGTCGCCCATCAAAGCCACCTGAGCCTGCGGGTTCTCGGCGACCAGGCCCTGGGCGTGCGTCTTGAGGCTCTCCAGCCATTTAAGTTTGTAGGGCATGTGCTCGTCATCCAGCGACCGGCCATTGGGAACGTACAGGCTCCAGATCCGGATGCCGGCGCAGGTGGCGGCCATGGCCCGGGCCTCCTGCACGGGGTCCTTTCCGGCCTTGCCGAACGAGGGCTGGTCAAGGAAGGTCCGTTCGACGTCCTCCAGACCCACCCGGGAGGCGATCGCCACGCCGTTCCACTGGTTCACACCGAAGTGGGCCACCTCGTAGCCCATCCGCTCAAACAGTTCCCACGGGAAGTTATCGTCCTTGCACTTCGTCTCCTGGATAGCCAGGACGTCGCAGTCGCTGCGCTGAAGCCAGGCTTCGACGCGGTCTGCGCGGGCACGGAGCGAATTTACATTCCAGGTAGCTATCTTCACAGTTCCTAACTTACCGTGGCTGCACTGCAGCAGGTAAAGCAGGGCGGGGCGTTCCGAAGTTCCCGCGGGCGGGGTATCCGGCTAATGGAACTTAGTTGGAAGTCCGAGTATATTCGCAACCAGAGATGACCTGGGCCACAAAAACCGGAACACTGCGAAGGAGCATCAGCCATGGTGCGCGAGCTGTCCCATTACGTCGGAGGCCGGCATGCGGAGGGTAGGTCCGGACGGTTCGGGGATGTCTTCGACCCCTGCACTGGCCGCGTCCAGGCCCGGGTTCCGCTGGCGGGCCGGGATGAGGTGCAGGACGCCATAGCCGCCGCCGGGAAGGCGCAGCCTGGATGGTCGGCCATGAACCCCCAGCGGCGGGCCAGGATCCTCCTGAAGTTCGTGGACCTGGTGAACTCGCAGATGGACGAGCTGGCGCGGCTGCTGTCCGCGGAGCATGGCAAAACCCTTGCCGACTCCAAGGGGGATATCCAGCGCGGCCTGGAAGTGGTGGAGTTTGCCGCCGGCGCTCCCCACCTGGTCAAGGGCGAGTTTTCCAGTGACGCCGGGGCCGGGATCGACATCCATTCGCTCCGCCAGCCGCTCGGCGTCGTGGCCGGCATTACGCCGTTCAACTTCCCGGCCATGATCCCCCTGTGGAAGTCCGGCCCGGCCCTGGCGGCGGGGAACGCCTTCATCCTCAAACCCTCTGAGCGGGACCCCTCGGTACCGCTCCGGCTGGCGGAACTCTACAGCGAGGCGGGCGTTCCGGACGGCGTGTTCAGCGTGGTCAACGGGGACAAGGAAGCCGTGGATGCCATCCTTGAAGACCCGCGGATTAAGGCGGTCGGCTTTGTTGGGTCCACCCCCATTGCCCGGTACATTTACGCGACGGCGGCCGCGCACGGGAAACGGGCCCAGTGCTTCGGCGGAGCCAAAAACCATATGGTGGTCATGCCGGATGCGGACCTGGACCAGGCCGCGGATGCACTGATCGGTTCCGGTTACGGCTCCGCCGGCGAACGCTGCATGGCCATCTCCGTGGCAGTCCCGGTAGGCCGGGAGACCGCGGACCGGTTGGTGGAAAAACTGCAGGAACGGGTCAAGGAACTCCGGGTGGGCTCCAGCATGGCGCCGGACTCGGACTTCGGGCCCGTGGTGTCAGCCGCTGCCAAGGAACGCATCGAGGGCTACATCGGGGCGGGCGTGGACGAGGGCGCCACCCTCCTGGCCGACGGCCGCGGATTCACTGTGGAAGGCTACGAGGACGGCTTTTGGGTGGGCCCCACGCTCTTCGACCATGTCAGTCCGGATATGGCGGTGTACCGCGAAGAGATTTTCGGGCCGGTCCTGAGCGTGGTCCGCGCGTCCGGCTACGAGGAAGCGCTGCGGCTCTGCACTGACAACCCGTACGGCAATGGCGTCGCCATCTTCACCCGCGACGGTGACGCTGCCCGGGACTTCGCCACCCGCGTGGACGTCGGCATGGTGGGCATCAATGTCCCCATCCCCGTGCCACTGGCCTACTACACCTTCGGCGGCTGGAAGGCGTCCGGCTTCGGCGACCTGAACCAGCACGGCGCGGACGCCTTCCGGTTCTACACCAAGACAAAGACCGTCACCACACGCTGGCCCTCCGGCATCCGGCAGGGATCCAGCTTCATCATGCCGGAAGGAAGCTGATGACGGAACGTGCGCCAGACGGACCGGAGGTGCTGTTCGAGCGGCGGGGCCCGCTGGCGGTGATCACCCTGAACAGACCGCGGGCAGTCAACGCACTCACCGCCGGCATGGTGGGCATGATCCTGCATCAGCTCACTGCGTGGGCGGGCGACGACGGCGTGGCCACCGTCCTGGTCCAGGGCGCCGGAGAGCGGGGCCTCTGCGCAGGCGGGGACATCGTGGCCATCTATGAGGACATCCCGCACGGCGGCAAGCGGACCGCGGACTTCTGGCAGGCCGAGTACCGGATGAACTCCCTGATAGCGCGATACCCCAAACCGTACGTGGCCCTCATGGACGGCCTGGTCCTTGGCGGCGGGGTGGGCATTTCCGCCCACGGCTCCGTCCGCGTGGTCACCGAGCGGACCAGGACAGGGATGCCGGAAACCACCATTGGCTTCGCCCCCGACGTCGGCGGGACTTTCCTGCTCGCCCGCGCGCCGGGGGAGACGGGAACCCACGCGGCGTTGACAGGAGCGCACCTGGACGGACCGGACGCCCTGTACCTGGGCCTTGCCGACCATTACGTCCCGTCCACCCGTTTGCCCCACCTGGTGGCGTCGCTCGAAAGCGAGAGCCCGGTAGCCGCCGTCGGACGCTGGGCCGGGGACGCCCCGCCCTCCGCCCTGGCGGGCCAGCGGGAGTGGATTGACGCCTGCTATGCGGAACCGGATGCCGGGGACATTGTCAGCCGGCTCCGTACCTGGCAGGGCCACGGGTCAGCGGAGGCCAAGCAGGCCGCGGATGCGATTGAGGCAAAATCGCCAACTTCGGTCAAGGTGACGCTGGAATCGGTGCGCCGGGCCCGGGGCCTGACGCTGGATGAGGCCCTCGCCGAGGAATACCGCGTGGGCCTGCGCTTCCTCTCCGGCCCTGACTTCCGGGAGGGCATCCGCGCCCAGGTGGTGGACAAAGACCGTACTCCGCGCTGGCAGCCGCCCACACTCGGCGAGGTACTCCCGGAGCATGTGGCCCGTTTCTTCCAGCCGCTGGACGGCGGGGAACTGGACTTTGGCACAGCGTTGGACAAGGGCACAGCGGCAGACCTGAAGTTAAAGGAGACGGACCATGCCTGACAAGTACACCGTGGCGTTCCTGGGCCTGGGACACATGGGCATTCCCATGGCTGCGAACCTGGTCACGGCAGGGCATGCCGTGGCCGGCTACGACGTGGTGCCTGCCGCGCTGGAGGCCGCCCGCGCCAGGCAGATTCCGGTGGCAGCCGGCGCCACCGAGACGCTCGCCGGTGCCGACGTGGTGCTGACCATGTTCCAGAGCGGCCAGCAGGTGCTCGACGCATACCGCGGGACCGGTGACAGGCCCGGCCTGCTGGCGGCGGCTGCCCCGGAGACCATGTTCCTGGACTGCTCAACCATCAACGTTGACGAGGCACGCGAGGCGGCCCGGCTGGCAGTCGAGGCAGGGCACCGCTCCGTTGATGCCCCCGTTTCCGGTGGCGTGGTGGGAGCCGAGGCGGGAACCCTCACCTTCATGGTGGGCGCGGAGGAGGCGGACTTCGAGGCTGTCCGGCCCCTGTTGGAGGTGATGGGCAAACGGGTGGTGCATTGCGGTGCCCACGGCGCCGGCCAGGCGGCCAAGGTCTGCAACAACCTCATCCTTGGCGTTTCGATGATCGCCGTCAGCGAGGCCTTCGTCCTGGGGGAGAAGCTGGGACTCAGCCACCAGGCGCTCTTCGACGTTGCATCGGCAGCCTCCGGGCAATGCTGGGCATTGACCACGAACTGCCCCGTCCCCGGCCCTGTCCCCACCAGTCCGGCCAACCGCGACTACCAGCCCGGGTTCGCCGGCGCGCTGATGGCCAAGGACCTCAACCTTGCCGCCAACGCCCTGCGCAGCACCGGCGTCACCGGGCGGATGGGGCAGCTGGCAGCCGAGATCTACGATACTTTTGCCGCGGAAGGCGGTGCCGGCCGGGACTTCTCGGCGATCATCACCGACATCCGGGCAAAATCCGTCGCCGGAGCACCGGCGGCACCAGGCGCGGCTGCGCCACCAAACACCGCCGAGTCCGGCACAGCAATGAAAAAGGCACCAACAGAGCATGACGACGGGAGTCCTGAATGACGGAGTACGCCAACATCCTGGTGGAGCAGCAGGGGCGGGTGGGGCTGGTCACCCTCAACCGGCCGCAGGCGCTGAATGCGCTGAACAAGGCCACCATGGAGGAATTGGTCGCCGCCGTCACAGCGATGGATTCAGACCCCGGAGTGGGGGCCGTGGTGATTACCGGATCGGGCAAGGCCTTCGCCGCCGGAGCCGACATCAAGGAGATGGCGGCCCAGGGCTACATGGACATGTACGCGGCCGACTGGTTCCGCGGATGGGAGGACCTCACCCGCCTGCGCATCCCCACCATCGCCGCCGTATCGGGTTTCGCCCTGGGCGGCGGCTGCGAGCTGGCCATGATGTGCGATCTCATCATCGCCGGCGACAACGCCAAGTTCGGCCAGCCCGAGATCAACCTGGGGGTGCTGCCCGGGATGGGCGGGTCGCAGCGCCTGACCCGTGCCGTGGGCAAGGCCAAAGCCATGGACCTGATCCTGACGGGCAGGTTCATCGGTGCCGAAGAGGCCGAACGCAGCGGCCTGGTGTCCCGGGTTGTCCCCGCCGAGGACGTGGTGGCGGAATCCCTCAAAGCCGCGGAGGTCATCGCATCCAAGTCCAAGCCGGTGGCCATGGCGGCTAAGGAAGCCGTGAACGCCGCCTTCGAAACCGGGCTCGCGCAGGGCGTCCTGTTCGAGCGCCGGCTCTTCCACTCCCTGTTTGCCACCGAGGACCAGAAGGAAGGCATGGCGGCGTTCACGGAGAAGCGCCAGCCGGATTTCAAACACCGGTAAGGGCCTGCGACTCCCGGTAGGTGGCGAGGTCCCGTTCCATTTCCTCCGCCATCAGATGGTTGTTGATGGCGACGGCGGTCCATGCGGCTGATGCGGCCGACGCCAGCACCTGCGCCTTCATGTCCGTGACGTTGCCCGCGGCCCAGACGCCGGGAACTGCGGTGGCACCGTCGGCAGCCGTCTCAAGGTAGTCGCCGATTCCCATGGTGTGCGGTGACGGGGACAGGCAACGGCCGGTAAATGCCTGGACCCGGGCAGAGGTCCGTGCACCCACCACCAGGGCGTCAAGGGCAACCTCCGGGCCGCCTGCCAGTGCCACCCCGCGCAGGGCGTCGCCTTCCACCCGGAGGGTTTCCACGGCGCCGGCAACCACCCTGACGCCCCGCGCTGCCAGTTGTTCGAGTTCCGGTTCCGAAGGGATGATGCGCTCGTTGAGGAACAGGGTGATGTTGCTGCTCCACTGCCGGAACAGCAGGGCCTGGTGCACGGACCACGGCCCGTTGCCCAGGACGCCGATCGCCTGGTCCTGCACCTCCCAGCCGTGGCAGAACGGGCAGTGCAGCACGTCCTTGCCCCACCGCTCCCGCAAGCCGGGAACTCCGGCAGTTCGTCCACCAGGCCGGTGGCAACCAGGAGCCGCCGGCCGCGGATCTGCCTCCCGTCGTCGAGCTTTATCCCAAAGCCCTGCCGCACGTCGCCGGTGGCGGCAATTGCCTCTCCGCGGAGAATCACCCCGCCGTAGCCCTCCACCTCGGCGCGTCCGGCGGCCAGCAGGGCTGTGGGGCTGATCCCGTCACGGGAGAAGAAGCCGTGAACGCCGTGCGCGGGGGCGTTGCGCGGATCGCCGCTGTCCACCACGGCCACGGACCGGCGGCTGCGGCCCAGCATCTGGGCTGCACTGAGGCCTGCGGCACCGCCGCCGACGATAATGACGTCATAGAAGGGATCATGGGAGCTTGAATGCGTGTTTTCAGTCATGCGTCCATGGTCCGATCACGCGCTGACTTCCGCAAACAACTTTGCCGTTATGGCAAAATGGGCGGATGGATGAAAACCTCGACGACGTCCTGGCGGCCGTGGGCCCGCGGTTGAAGGCCCTCCGGGTCAGCCGGGACGTCACGCTGACGGCGCTGGCGGAGGCCACCGGAATCTCGGTCAGCACGTTGTCCCGGCTCGAAGCCGGCCAGCGGCGCCCCAACCTCGAACTGCTCCTGCCCCTGGCCAAGGCGTACCACGTGCCGCTTGATGAACTGGTGGGAGCGCCGGCGACGGGCGATCCGCGTGTGCACCTTCGCCCCATCGAAGCACGGGGGATGACCATCATTCCGCTGACCCGGAAACCGGGCGGTATCCAGGCCTACAAGCACATCCTGCCGGCCGGACGGCTGGAGGAACCCAGTCCGCAGGTGCACGAAGGCTACGAGTGGCTGTATGTCCTGAACGGAAAACTGCGCATGGTGCTGGGCAGCCAGGACCTGGTCCTGGGGCCAGGCGAGGCGGCGGAGTTCGATACCCGCATCCCCCACTGGTTCGGCAGGGCTGATGGCGGGGCGGTGGAGTTCCTCAGCCTGTTCGGCACGCAGGGCGAACGGATGCACGTGAGGGCAAAGCCCGCCTCCAAGAGATAGGGGGTTCGCCGGGCTGTCAGGTTTCCCCCAGCCCCGTAAAGTAGACAGGACCGCAGGAAGTTTGCAGCGGAAATGGGGGAGAAGCAGATGCGGGTACCGGCGGCGGGTACGGCGGACGGACTTGGCGGCCTTGTTGGCGTTGCTGTGCAGGCAATCGACAGGCTGGGGGAATGGGGTGTAGGAGCCTTCACCCTCGCCGAAACGGTACTGCCACCCATCCCGAGCGAGGTGATCCTTCCGCTGGCGGGCTACCTTGCCAAGCAGGGGGCCCTCAATCTGTTCCTCGTCTTTGCCACCAGCCTGTTTGGCGCCTACGCCGGTGCGCTGTTGCTCTATTGGCTGGGTGCGAAGCTTGGGCTGGAACGCTCGATCCGCGGGCTGTCCAAACTTCCCCTGGTGGACCGGGAGGATTTCGAGCATGCGGCTGAATGGTTCCGCCGCCATGGCCGGTCTTCCATCTTCTTCGGCCGGCTCCTTCCCGGTGTCCGCAGCCTCATTTCGTTGCCGGCCGGGGCCTCCGCCATGCCACTGGGAACCTTCAGCCTCTACACGCTCGCCGGAAGCGGGCTGTGGAACGGTGCCCTGATCGGACTGGGGTACGCCCTGGGCACCCAGTACCGGCTCATCGAGCAGTACTCCCGGTTCCTCAACTACGCGGTGTATGCGGCACTGGCCGTCACTGTGGTCCTGCTGGCTGTCCGGAGGGTGAAGCGGGCCAAGGCGAACCGCTGACCGGCTGCTCCCCCGCATTCAGTCCGCGAAGTCGCCCGCATTCCTGCGGAAGTCACCCAGGATCCGGATCAGGAGGTCCACGTCCGCGGGGCTGAATCCGGGATCACTGAACACCTCACTGTTCAACGCCGCCGTGGAACGTTTTGCCAGGCTGCGCCCCTCGCCGGTGAGGGCGATCAGCGTGGTGCGGCCATCCGTCGGGTGGGGGGAGCGGGCCACCAGCCCGGCGCGTTCGAGCCGGTCCACGGCGTTGGTGACCGACGTCGGATGGACCTGGAGCAGGGCGCTCGCCTTCTTCATGGGCAGGGATCCCTTCCGCGTAAAACTCAGCAGTGCCAGGAGCTCATAGCGGGCAAACGTGAGGCCGAACGGCTTAAGGGTGGCCTCGATTCTTGCAAGAAGGATCTGCTGCGTCCGCATAACGGCGGTGATGGCTGCCATGGGCGCCGCAACTTCTGCCCACCCGTGCTCCTCCCAGTTGCGCCGGGCCTCGGCAATGGGATCGCGTGGCAAATGCGTGCCCATACAGCCCCTTTCCGGAAAATCCTGTGAATATACTAGGACATCCAACGGTTTGGCGAGGGAGGAATTCCGTGCAGCCCCAGGAGCATGGCGGCAGGCCGCCCTTTCCGGACGCGGACCTGCTCCATGTTGTGGAACTCCTCCCGCCTGCAGAACGGCAACGTTATGCGCGGACCCGGGAATTTCTGCAGGCATCCGTCCGGCCGGCATCCCTCGGCTACTGGAACCGCGAGGAGTTTCCGTTCGGCCTGCTGCAGGACATGGCCGGCCACGGACTGGGGGCCCTGCAGGTGGATGGCAGCTCCGCCCTGTTCAAAGGGCTGATGTACGCGGAGCTGGCCCGCGCCGACGTCTCCCTCTCGGCGGTTGCCGGCATCCACAATGAGCTGATCGTGGGCATGATCAGCCAACTGGGCTCCGAGGAGCAGAAGAGCCGCTGGCTGCCCGGGCTCAGGGGCTTCACCGCACTGGGGGCCTTCGCCCTGACCGAGCCCGGCCACGGTTCGGACATCTCCCGGGGTCTGGAAACCTCCGCCACGCTCGAGGGCGGCGAGTGGGTCCTCAATGGGGTCAAGCGCTGGATCGGCGCCGGGACCATCGCCGATTTTGCCCTCGTCTGGGCGCGGGACCAGGCCGACCAGGAGATCAAGGGCTTCATCGTGGAGACCGGCCGTCCCGGTTTCACTGCTACCAAAATTGCCAACAAAATTGGACTGCGCATCATGCAGAACGCGGACATCACGCTGGAGGATGTCCGGATCCCGGCCGGCAACCTGCTCCCCGGGGCCGCCCACTTTGCAGCCGCCCAAGGACTCCTCCGGGATTCCCGGGCGTGGGTGGGCTGGCAGGCCGCCGGCATCCAGTTCGCCGCGTTCGACGTTGCCCGGGACTATGCGCTGGGCCGGCACCAGTTCGGCCGTCCCCTCGCGGGATTCCAGCTAATCCAGCAGCAACTCGCTGACATCCTGGGCAACGCTTCGGCATCCCTGGCATTGATGGTTCAGCTGGCGCGGCTCCAGGAGGAAGGCCGGCTGGAGATGGCGCAGGCTGCCATGGCCAAGGCCACCACCACGCGGCTGGCCCGGGCAACAGTTGCGATGGGACGGTCGCTGCTGGGCGGCAACGGCATCAGCGGTGACTACGGCATGGCCAAGCTGTTCGGTGATGCCGAGATCCTCTACACCTACGAAGGCAGTTACGAGATCAATTCACTGCTGGTGGGGCGGGCCGTCACCGGCATTTCCGCCTTCACCTAAGCCCCGCCTGTGCCTGCGTGGCGACCAGCGGGCGTTGTCCCAGGCCAACGCCCTCGCTAGCATCGAAGAGGTAAGCCTACTTACTGTTGGTCTGCTCCCCTGGGGATGCGGGAAGGGAAGCCCGATGCGCGTCAAGAACTCCGTCATTG
Organism: Arthrobacter sp. Y3221157; assembly: GCF_059089865.1. Lineage (NCBI taxonomy): Bacteria > Bacillati > Actinomycetota > Actinomycetes > Micrococcales > Micrococcaceae > Arthrobacter > Arthrobacter sp. Y3221157. The sequence goes on along the minus strand of NZ_JBNHFD010000009.1, from coordinate 44,094 downwards.
TGATCACCGGTGCGTCGAGCGGCATTGGCCGGGCCACAGCGCTTCGCTGCGCATCCAAAGGCGCCTGCCTGGTCCTGGCCTCGCGCGGTACCAAAGCCCTAGAGGCGGTGGCCCGGGAATGCAGGAAACGCGGGGCGAAAGCCATTGCCGTAGCCACCGACGTGACGGATCCGGCAGCGGTGGACAACCTGGCCGCCCGTGCCGTGGCGGAGTTCGGACGCCTCGACGTATGGGTCAACAACGCAGCAGTGGGCGCATTCGGCCGGCTCCTTGACATTCCGGCCGCGGATTTCCAGCGTGTCCTTGACGTGAATATTTCCGGCTACGTGAATGGTGCGCGCGCTGCCCTGGCCCGGCAGGCTGCCCAGGGTTCGGGGGTACTGGTCAATGTTGCTTCAGTTGTTGGCGAAACCCCGTTGCCCTACTCCGCAGCGTATTCCGTCACCAAGGCGGCGGTCCGGTCCCTTAGTGTCAGCCTGCGCTCGGAACTGGCACTTGAAGGACTGTCCGGGGTGCACGTGTGCACAGTCCTGCCAGCCACCATCGACACCCCGTTCTACCAGCACGCTGCCAACTACACCGGCCGGCGCCCACGTCCCCTGCCCCCGGTCTACACGCCGGAACGCGTGGCCAGGGCAATCGTCAACGTCATCGAGCACCCCCGCCGCGAAACCGTGGCGGGAGGTCCCGTGGCACGCCTGCTGGTCCTGCAGCACAAGGTCACGCCGAAACTGGTGGAAGCGTCCATCGCCCGCCAGGTGGACAAAAAGCAGCTGCCCCGCGGCAAGTCCGCCTCTGTCACCCCGGGAAACCTGCACCGTACTTCGGAATCAATCAGGAAAGGCTCCGTGACCGGCGGCTGGCATGGCCGGAGTAGGACGGCCCGGCGCAGGTTCTTCACCGCGGCGGCAGTGGCTGGCGCCGTGATGGCCGCAGGCAGGCTGCGGGGATGACGGTCCCCGGACGGGTGCTCCGGGAACCTGACCCGGCCTCACGGCCGCGATTCCCGAAAGGGGAGCAAACCCTGTTAAAGGTTCTTGTCCGCGTAGGCGTGCAGGGCGTCCCGCACGAAGCCGGCGCCGGCCTCTCCGCCGTAGTTGGCCGCAAACCGGGCGTCCGCAACGTACATGTCCGCGAGCCCGGTGACGTAGCCTTTGACGTCTCCGCCGCTTTCCGCGGCCGGGGTGCCAGGAATGGACATCAGCCATTCAACGTGGCGACGGGCAAGATCCTGGGCTTCGGGGCTGCCCGGACGGACACCTGATCCGGCCGCGGCCAGCCAGTCCTTCCCCAGCCGTTCAGAGCGTGACTTCCACTCCCTCTTCTCCGCTTCGTCCATGCCCCGCCACCACGAGTCCCCTTTCGCATAGGCGTCCTTGCCCCACCGCTCCTCAACCTCGTCCTTGTACTGTGTGTGGTCGAAGCCGTCGAACATTTCTTCTGCCATGAGTTCTCCTCCTCCTCTAACCGTTTCGATTGTTTGCCGGACGGACGCGATCTGGCGGGACAGCCGGTCCTGCTCCTGCCGCAGCCACTCCAGGTGGCGGGTCAACGCCTTTACGGCGTCCGTCTGCTGCTGGAAGACCTCCGCTATGGCGGGCAGCCCCAGGCCCAGTCCGCGAAGGAGCAGGATCCGCTGCAGTTGCAGGAGGGCGGCGCCGTCGTAGTGGCGGTAGCCGTTGCTGCCCACCCGGCTGGGCTTGAGCAGCCCGATGTCGTCATAGTGCCGAAGGGTGCGGCTGGTGGTGCCGGCCATCCTGGCGACGTCCTGGATGGACCAGTCCTTCGCTGCTTCCGCCGTGGTTTCTTCCATGGTCCGAGCGTAGGGGTTGACGCAGCGTCAAGGTCAAGGGGCGGGCGGGCCAGGTTCAGCGGGCGCGGCGGTTCCGGGGTGACCGGGTGCGGGCCTGGGCCACCAGGCGGCGGAAAGCGAGGATGAAGATAGCTTCGATCAGGAGCATCAGGCACACCAGCAACCACTGCTCCCGGGCAACAAAAACAATGCAGCCGGTCAGCGCCAGGACCGTGCCCAACGCCAGGGTGTACGTTGCGAAGCCGACAGCAACCCGGGCGCTGCGCACTCCCGTGCGGAACCCGAAACCGTGCGGTTCACCGCCGGGGTATCCGGGAACACGGTCCGGCGCGGCAGGTCCCAGGGCATCAAATTCTTCCCAGGGATCCTTGTCCTGCGCTTCTGCGGCCATGCTCCAATTATCCCAAAAAGGGGTTCCCGGAGGGGCCGGGCCGGGAAGCCTCACAAAAACAGCGGCCCCTCCAGCTTTCGCTGGAGGGGCCGCTGGACGGGTACTTCCGGTGCAGGCGCCGGAAGTTGCCCAAGCCTTAGAGGGGGCGGATGTTCTCTGCCTGCGGGCCCTTGGGGCCCTGGGTCACATCGAATTCGACCTTCTGGTTCTCGTCCAGAGAGCGGTAACCGCTGCTGGCGATTGCCGAGTAGTGGGCGAAAACGTCAGCGGACCCGTCATCGGGGGCAATGAAGCCAAAACCCTTTTCGGCGTTGAACCATTTAACTGTGCCTGTTGCCATGGCTGCATTCCTTCATGTGACTCTGATTCTCTCCCCGGGCATCAGCCCGAAGTGTGCGGAGAACGTCCCCCGCTGCTCCCCAACGTACGGGGACAACGGCCTGTGTGCAAGGGGTGGCCGGGCATGGCGTGCTCAGCGCATGCCTTCACGGCGGATCGCGGTGGCTATCGCAGCCGCCCTGGTCTCCACTCCGAGCTTGGCGTATATGTGGGCGAGATGGGTCTTTACAGTGGCTTCGGAGATGAAAAGTCGCTGGCCCAGTTCCCTGTTGCTGAGCCCCTCAGTGAGGAGGCTGAGCAACTCGGCCTCCCGCGGGGTGAGGATCTCGTCCGGGTTGCGCAGCTGCTGGAATAACCGGGACGCCACGGGCGGGCTCATGACGCTTTTGCCCTGCACGGCGCCGCGAATGGCAGCGAAAATTTCCTCCGGCGCGGCATCCTTCAGGAGATAGCCCATGGCGCCGGCGTCCACGGCGCGCACAATGTCCGCATCGGAGTCGTAGGTGGTGAACACCAGGATGGCCTGCCGCTTGTTGAGCCCGCGGATCCTGCGGATGGCCTCGATGCCGTCCATGCCCGCACCCATGGCCAGGTCCATCACCACCACAGCGGGGGAGTGCTCGCGCACCTGGACCAGGGCTTCCTCGCCGGAGGCGGCCTCTGCCGCCACCGCGATGTCCGGCTGGGTGCCGAGCAGGGCGCGGAGACCGCTGCGGACCACCAAATGGTCGTCCACCAGCAGGACGGTGATGGCGCTCATGGTTTACCTCCCGCGGCTTCGCCCGCGGCTGGAGCCGCGGGCAGCTGGGCGGCCACGATGGTCCCTTCACCGGGTGAGCTTTCCACGGAGAAGGTGCCGCCAAGCTGTTCCACCCGCTGGCGCATGGCCCTCAGACCGTACCCTCCGGCGTCCGACGGCGGTGCTGCCGCCGCCGGATCAAACCCGGCGCCGTCGTCGTAAATGTCCAGGGTGACGGCCTCGGGAAGGAATCCCAGGGTCACGGTGGCGGCAGTGGCTGACGCGTGGAGCTTGATGTTGGAGGCGGCGCTTTGCACGACGCGGAGCAGGGCATGGCGGACCTCCCCGGACACGGGCCGCGGTTCGCCGGTCACCAGGAGCCGGGTCTGGGGCACGTACTGCCTCGCGGCGACGAGCAGGGCTTCGGGCAGGGGGGATCCGTCCAACCCCGGGGAGGCCAGTTCGTGGACGAGGCTGCGGGTTTCGGACAGGCTGGTGCGCAGGAGCCCGGCTGCCTGCCGGAGTTCGTCCCGGGAGGCAGGGCTTGGCCAGGCCCGTCCGGCGGCCTCGAGCAGGAGCAGGCTGCTGGCCAGTCCCTGGGTGACGGTGTCGTGAATTTCCCGTGACACGCGTTCGCGTTCGGCAATGGTGCCCGCGCGGCGCTCACTGGCGGCCAACTCGCCCTGCGCCCGCGAGACTTCAGCGTGCAGGCGGCGCTGTTCCTCGGCGTCGTGCTGGATGCGGTCGTAGATCAGTGTCAGCATCAGTCCCACTGCCAGCGGGCCCAGGAGCATGGCGGGGTCCGTGCCGTCGCTCATCCGGAACAGCCCTGCTGCCGTGGCTGCCGCCGTGGTGCCTGCCGCCAGGTAGGCGGCGGTTCCGGCCAAAGCGCTGCGGCAGAGGAAGAAGAGCGCGAACGAGCACCAGGCAAAGCTCGGGGCCGCGACCACCAGCACCGCCCAGACAGCCACCAGGGTGAACATCCACGGCATGCCCGGCCTGCCCCGCGCCGCGAGAACGGCCACGGCGGCATAGAGCATGCTCGCCGCGGCAGCCAGTCCCAGGATCAGCAGGTTGTCGGCGGGGCTGTGCCGCATGACGTAGCGCACCAGCGAGGCCACCAGGAGCACCGCGAATCCCAGGTGCACTGCGGTGCCGATGCTGCCCAGGCCGGTGCGGGGTGTATCCCGCCGGGGCGGGGTTCCCGGGGCGGCAGCGGTGGCCGGGGCAGTGCCGGCGGCTCGGGTAGGCATGGGATGTCCCGTTCTGGCTGGTGGGAAACGCTACCTTCCATGCTATTGCCCCCGCCGATGCTGGTCTCTCAGCCATTTGGCTGATTCGGCTGGCTTTTGGGTGGAGGCTTCAGCAGACGAAGGCCCGATGCCCGTCGCCCCCGCCCCCGGAAGGATTGGTGCGTACCCCCCATGACCGTCCAAGGAGACACCGTGAAGAAGTCGCACAAAGCCTTTGCCGCCGCCGCTGCCGGCGCCCTCGTCCTGACCGCCGGAGCTACGGCGGCAGCCAACGCCGGAACCAGCCCCGCACCGGCAGCGGTCCCCGCCGTCGACGTCCAGCCCGTGCCCGAAACGGTGGTGCAGCAGAACCGCATCAGCGTTGGGGCATCGGCCACAGCCGTCAGCGCAGCCCTGGCCAAATGCCAGGCGGACAAGCTGCCCTTCGTCACCGTCGCGCTGGTGGACCGGTTCGGCACCCTCCAGGCGCTGCTCCGCGGTGACAACGCCGCCGAACACACCATCGAAGCGGCCAAGCAGAAGGCGTATACCGCTGCCGCCTTCGGCGCCCCCACCAGTGAACTCACCAAGCGCATCAACGGCACCGGCCCTTCCATCGCCGACCTCCCGGATACCCTGTTCCTGGCCGGCGGCGTCCCGTTGAAGGTCAACGGCGTCTCGGTGGCGGGCATCGGCGTCGGCGGTGCTCCGGACGGTGCGCTGGATGAAGCCTGCGCCTCGGCAGGGGCTGATGCCATTGCCCGCACTGCCAAGTAGGCTCCGCGTATGAGGCGATTCCGGATGGCCGTGATGCTTGCCGCCGGCGGGCTGTTGCTCAGCGCCTGCCAGGCCGGTCCGCCGGAGCCGCAGCCGGTTGATTCTGCGTCCGCCCCCGCACCCTCCAGCCCGCTGCCCACTCCGGGACAGCCTCCGGCGGCGGCGCCCTCCCCGCCGCCTTCACCGGCCCTGTCCGCCGGGGAACAGGCGCAGCTGGACCAGGAACTGATCGCAGCCGCCAAGGCCAATAACGCCCCGCTGGTGGCCGCGCTGATCGGGAGGGGCGGGAACGTCAACGCCAAGGACGCCATCCAGGATTCCGCGTTCCTCTATGCCGGAGCCGAAGGCTTCAACGAGGTCCTCCGGCTGACGCTGGCGGCGGGTGCGGATGTTGCCAGCACCAACTGCTACGGCGGGACGGCACTGATTCCCGCGAGCGAGCACGGGCACGTGGAGACGGTGCAGATCCTGATTGCGGCCGGGGTACCGGTGCACCACGTCAACAACCTGGGCTGGACGGCCATGCAGGAAGCCATCCTGCTCAACAACGGTGGCCCGCGTCAGCTGGAAGTGGTGCGCCTGCTCCTGGACGCTGGTGGGGACCCGGACATCCGCGATCCGGAGGGCCGTACTGCCCTCCAGAACGCGGAGCGGCTGGGGTTCGCGGAAATCGCGGCCCTGATCCGCTCCCGCAGCTAGAGCGGCCCCTGCTCAGCAGCCGTTGTGGGGCACATTGGCGCGGACACGCCGCCGGCCATGGCCTTAACGGCTGGCCGCGGCTTCAAAGTGCCCCAGCCGGCGGCTCCGAGCTCCGGACTCAGACGGCTTCGAGGATGCTGACGTAGTTGGCGATGCCCACGCCGCCCATGTTCTGGACTGCGGCGCGGCGGGGGCTATTCAGTTGCATGTCGCCGGCGGTGCCGGTGAGCTGCATGGCGGCGAGGACGTGCTGGGAGACGCCGGTGGCGCCCACGGGGTGGCCCTTGGACTTGAGGCCGCCGGAGACGTTGACGGGCAGCTTCCCGTCCTTGAACACCCGACCCTCTTCCAGGGCGCGGAGGCCCTGGCCGGGGTCGGTAAGGCCCATGGCCTCGTACATGAGCAACTCGGCGATGGTGAAGCAGTCGTGGACCTCCGCGAAGTCAAGGTCTGCGATTCCGACGCCGGCCATCGCCAGGGCGCGCTGCCAGGATACGCGGGTGGCTTCGAAGGCCACTGGGTCACGGCGGGAGGCGGGGAAGAAGTCGTTCGCCTGGCCGAAGCCGGCCAACCGCACGGCCGAAGCCGCACCGCCCGTAGGTGATGTGGACAGGACGACGGCGGCAGCGCCGTCGGATACGGGGGAGCAGTCCGTGCGGCGCAGGGGATCAGCCACCATGGGGTTCTTGTCCGAGACAGTGCGGCAGAACTCCTCGCCCAGGTCCTTGCGGAGCTGGGCGTAGGGGTTGTCCACGCCATTGCGGTGGTTCTTGGCCGCGATGGTGCCCAGCACGTCGCCGAGCTTGCCGTGGGGGTCGTAGCGTTTGGCGTAGTGCTTGGCAACGTCGGCGAACAGCCCGGTGAAGCCTGTGGTGGAGGACTTGCCCGCCATGTCGTAGTCGGCGCCCAGCAGCCCGGCGCCCACCACGTCGGCCCCGGCATGGGTCATCTTCTCGGCACCGATCACCAGGACGGTCCTGGCGGTCCCGGCGAGCAGGGACTTGGTGCCCTGCTGGAACGCGGCGGAGCCGGAGGCGCAGGCGTTCTCCACCCGGGTGGCGGGAACGTTGGCGAGGTCGGGGGAGACCTGCAGCGCCAGCGACGACGGGAAGGCCAGGGGCACCATCCCCGAGTTGAACTGGCCCACGTAGACCTCGTCCACCTGCCCGGGATCGATCCCCGCGGTGCTGATGGCGTCGGTGGCCACCTGCACCATCAGGGACTCCAGGGTGTCGTCGGTGAGCTTGCCAAACTTGCTGTGCCCCCATCCGGTGATGAGGATGTCCTTGCCGAACTGTTCCTTGAGGCTCATGCGATGGCTCCTTCGCGCTCGAGGGCGATGTCGAATTCCGCGCCGGTCTTGTCATGGATCTCGCTGAGCGTCACGTCCGGAGCGAGGCGGGTGAGGGTGAGCCGCCGCCCGCCGTCGTCCTTCTTCACCAGGTCGAAGACGGCAAGGTCTGTGATGATGCGGTCCACGCAGTCCAGCCCGGTAAGTGGCAGCGTGCATTCGCGGACGATCTTTGGGGTGCCATCTTTGGCGTTGTGTTCGCTGAGGACCACGACCCGGGGTGTGCCGGCCACCAGGTCCATGGCACCGCCCATGCCCTTGACCATCTTGCCGGGGATGGTCCAGTTGGCCAGGTCACCGGTGCCGGAGACCTGCATGGCGCCGAGGATGGCGACCTTGACGTGCCCCCCGCGGATCATGCCGAACGAGGTTGCGGAGTCGAAGATGCTGCCGCCGGGCAGGACGGTGACGGTCTGCTTGCCTGCGTTGATCAGGTCAGCGTCCTCTTCGCCCTCGTAGGGGAACGGGCCCATGCCCAGCAGGCCGTTTTCGCTCTGCAGGACCACGCGTACGCCGTCTGGCAGGTTGTTGGCCACCAGCGTGGGGATGCCGATGCCCAGGTTCACGTAGTCGCCGTCGTTCAGTTCCTCGGCCGCGATGGCGGCCATTTCATCCCTGGTCCAGGCCATGGGGTTTCTCCTTTGAAAAAGTGGTGGGTGTTCAGACTGCCAGCGCTTCAGCGGCGGGCTCGGTGCGGGGCCGGACGGTGCGCTGTTCGATGTCCTTGGCCCGCGCGGTGGCCTGCACCAGGCGCTGGACGAACACGCCGGGGGTGACGATGTGGTTCGGGTCCAGGGCGCCGGGCGGGAGGATGACCTCGGCCTCGGCGATGGTGAGCTTCCCGGCGGTGGCCACCACGGGGTTGAAGTTGCGTGCGGTGTAGCGGTAGATGAGGTTGCCGTCGGTGTCGGCGGTGTGGGCGTGGACCAGTGCGACGTCGGCCACGATGCCGCGCTCCTGGACGTACGTTTCGCCGTCGAACACCTCGTGCGGCTTGCCGTCGGCAACCAAGGTGCCGACGCCGGTCCTCGTGTAGAAGGCGGGGATACCGGCACCGCCGGCGCGCAGCCGCTCGGCCAGGGTGCCCTGCGGGGTGAACTCCACCTCGAGCTTTCCGGCCAGGTACTGCTCCGCGAACAGCTTGTTCTCGCCCACATAGGACGCGATGACTTTGCGGACCTGGCCCGCTTCAATCAGGATGCCCAGGCCCTTGCCGTCCACACCCATGTTGTTCGAGACCACCGTCAGGTCCTTTACCCCGGAATCCCGCACGGCCTCAATCAGGTCGGAGGGAATACCGCTCAGGCCGAACCCGCCCACGGCCAGGGTCATCCCGTCCTCAAGCGCCCCCTGCAGGGCCGCAGCGGCCGTGGGGTGAAGTTTGCTCATGGTTTCTCCTCGTCGAGCGTCCGCGTGTCCACTTTATGGACCAATGGTTGTGCCTTCGAGGCTAAAGAGGCTGATTTGGGGTGTCAAGAGGCGGAATCTGGGCAAAACGTGCGCATCTACACTGTGGACGGTAGGCTTCTGAATGTCCATATTATGGACGAAAGGAGCAGGAATGGGTGCAGTTCAGGTGCAGGGAGCGCAGGTGGTCAGCAGGATCGCCGGATTGTTACGCCTGGTGTCGCGCAGTGCGGAGGGCATGCCGCTGGCCGGCCTGGTCCGCGAATCCGGGCTGACCCGGCCCACGGTCCATCGGCTGCTGACCTCCCTGGCGGGCGAGGGACTGCTGGACCAGGATCCGGCATCCGGCAACTGGGTGCTGGGGCCGGAAGTCCTTTTGATGGGGTCGGTCGCCTCTGCCCGGTTCCCGCTGGAGGACATTGCGCGCCCCAGCCTGCGCCGCCTCGCCGAAGCCACCGGGGAGAGTGCCTTCTTTTCCGTCCGCCGCGGCACGGAGACCGTCTGCCTGCTGCGGGAGGAGGGCAGCTTTCCGGTCCGGTCTTTCGTCCTGCATGAGGGCGTCCGGTTCCCCCTGGGTGTGGCCTCCGCCGGCACGGCCATCATGGCGTTCCTGCCTGAGGCCGAGCAGGAGGAGTTGCTGGCGGACTGGACAAAGCATGCGGGCACCTTCGCCGCAAACCACACGGAGCAGCTTGTCCGCGAGAACCTGGCCCGTACCCGGTTGCAGGGCTACTCACTGAACCCCGGCCTGGTGCTTGAAGGCAGTTGGGGGATGGGCGCGGCCGTGTTCGACCGGTCAGGCCGGCCCGCCTGGGCCCTGTCCCTGACGGGGATCGAGCCCCGGTTCCGGCCGGACCGCCAGGAAGAGCTGGGCGCGCTGTTGATGGCGGAGGCCCACCGGATTACCCAGCAGCTGGCCGGCACCGAGGGCGCAGTGGTGCCCTACTGAGACCCTTGGCCTGCCTGGACCTCGGTCTGTTTCCGGGTTTTGCTGCGGACGTACCATCAGGCATGGAAAAGCTGAAATTCGAGGTAGAAATTAGCGCTCCCGCAGAGACCGTCTGGGCCACGATGCTCGATGATGCAACATACCGGGAATGGACGAGTGCGTTCAACGAGTCGGGTTCCTACTATGAGGGTGAGTGGAACCGGGGCAGTGAGATTCGGTTCCTTGGCCCTGACGATGAAGGGTCCACGGGCGGGATGATCGCAACGGTTGAGGAAAGCAGGCCGCATGAGTTTATCTCCCTGAGATATCTCGGCCAGATCGTCGACGGTGTGGATGACAGGACCAGCGACGCGGCGAAGCAGTTCATCGGGGCGCACGAAAACTATGCATTCACCGAGGCTGATGGGGTGACGACAGTGGAGGTGGAGCTTGACAGTGAGGAAGAATGGGCGGCCATGCTGAAGGAAGCATGGCCTGTGGCCCTCGGTAAGCTCAAGGACCTCGCCGAAGCCCGGTCCTCCAGCTGACGCCGCTCAAGGCGAACCACCGTTAACCAAAATGCGCGACGGCGCGCCACTCCTGAAGGTGCGGCGCGCCGCTTCGCGCTTCCTGAAGGGTAAGGAAGCCCAGTGGAGGGCGGGCTCTTTGTGTCAGAGTCCGGTGCGTGCCTCTTCGGGGCCCTCGCCCTTCCACCAGGTGTCAAAGATACTGACGGGCACAGTGCGCTTGTGCCGGGTACGCAGGTACTTCTGTTCGATGCGTTCCGCGACGTCCCCGGGAACGTCCCGGCCCTCCAGGTAGTCGTCGATCTGGTCGTAGGTCAAGCCCAGCTCGTCTTCATCCGTGCGGCCCGGCTGGTCGTCCAGGAGGTCTGCGGTGGGTACCTTTTCCCAGATCCGTGCAGGGGCGCCAAGCTCTGCCAGCAGGGCGCGGTTTTGCCGCTTGTTCAAGCCGAACAACGGAAGGATGTCCGCGCCGCCGTCGCCATATTTGGTGAAGAATCCGGTGACGGACTCCGCGCCGTGGTCGGTGCCGACCACCAGGTAGTTGTGCTCGCCTGCCAGCGCGTACTGGGCGATCATGCGGGTCCGGGCCTTGGTGTTTCCCTTGTGGAAGTCGGAAATTTCGTTGCCCACGGTCTTTTCGAACTCGTCCTCGAAACCGTCAACGGCGGCGGAAATGTTGAAGGTCCATTCCGTCTTGGGCCTGATGAAATCAAGGGCGGCCTGGGCGTCCTCCTCGTCGTGCTGGACACCGTAGGGAAGGCGCACCGCCACGAAATTGGCCTCCACGCCCTCGGCCTCCAGCTCGTCAACAGCCAGCTGGGCGAGCTTTCCGGCCAGGGACGAATCCAGGCCGCCGGAAATACCCAGGACAAATCCCCTGGTCTGTGTTGCCTTGAGGTAGTCCTTAAGGAACGTGACACGCTTGCGCACCTCCCCGGCGGGATCGATCCGGGGCTGTACGCCCATTTCCTTGATGATGGTGGCCTGGAGTTCGCGCATGTGCTCCAGCCTAGCCAGCGGCGTTGACAGTGCTCAAGCATGTCCACCGGCCTGTCCCGACTAAACTGGAACCCATGACTTCCCCCAGTGAGACTGCAGTGGATGCTGCAGCTGCCCGTGCCCGCCTGCTCGAACTGATCAAGGAACTTGCCGTGGTCCGTGGCAAGGTGATCCTCTCCAGCGGAGCGGAGGCTGACTACTACATCGACCTCCGCCGGATCACACTGCACCATGAGGCATCCAAGCTGGTGGGCCAGGTAATGCTTGCGCTTGCCGACGACGCCGGGATCGACTTCGAATGCGCCGGTGGCCTTACCATGGGGGCTGACCCGGTGGGGACGGCCGTGATGCATGCAGCCGCCGACGCCGGCCGCGCCGTTGACGCCTTCGTGGTCCGCAAGGCGCAGAAGTCCTACGGCATGGGCCGCCAGGTGGAAGGCCCGTCCGTGGAAGGCCGCAAAGTCCTGGTCCTGGAAGACACCTCCACCACCGGCGGCTCCGCCCTGACGGCCGTCGAGGGCGTCCGCAACGCCGGCGGCAATGTTGTTGCGGTGGCAGTGATCGTGGACCGCGATACCGGAGCCAAAGAAAAGATTGAAGCCGAAACCGGTGTTCCCTACCTGTTTGCGTTCAGCAAGGACGAGCTGGGACTTTCCTAGCCACAGCCGTCCACCCCGCACGCCGGAGGGCGGCGGGGGTCAGCTGTAGCAGCGTTCCGGGGACTGGGGCTGCACCCTTTGTTGGATGACCGGCTGAGGCTGGCCTATCATTTGCCATAACCCCTCAACTCCCCGTACGGAGAACTTGCCCCATGCTCCCCTCTGAACAGCCCTTGAACACCAACGAGCAGATCCAGAACCTCATCCTGGACAGTGCCGATTTCGAGGACTTCCTCAACGAGCTGGCGCGGTTCTCCGCGCACCAGGTGGCAGGCGATGGAGAAGACGCCCTCTGTGGTATTACCCTTCTGCGTGACCGCAAGGCGGCCACCATCGGCTGGAGCAGCGACTCGGCGCGGGAAGTGGACGAGATCCAGTACTCCCTGGCACAGGGCCCCTGCCTGACTGCGGCCGAGGAGGAGCGTGAGGTCCACGTGCCGGACCTCCTTCAGGAGAACCGCTGGGGTCCCGACTACGCGAATGCGGTGGCCTCGCATGGCCTCCGGTCCGTGCTGTCCCTGCCCTTCAACCTGCAGGGTGAAGCCAAAGCGGCGCTCAACCTGTACTCCGACGTTCCGCGCAAGTTCGATGAAAAGGCTGCCGCGAAGGCCCGCGGCTACACCCGGGAGATCTCCCAGGCCCTGCGGCTGGCGGTGCGGTTCTCGCTGCATACGGACAGTGCGGCCAACCTCCGTGCCACGCTGGAGTCCCGCACTATCATCGATATCGCCGTGGGAATCGTGATGGCCCAGAACCGGTGCAGCCAGCAGGCGGCAGTGCAGATCCTCACCGAGGCTTCAAGCAACAGCAATACGAAACTGCGGGATATTGCGCGGTCCCTGGTTGATTCAGTGGGTGGCAGCGGCACCCGGACGCATTACCAGGAGCCAAGCCAGAGGCAGTCCGACCAGACTGCCTGAGGCCCGGCGACGTTACCGGCGGGTTGTGCCCGGCTCGGACTCGGGGTTACGCTTACCGAGGTTGAGCCGTCGGCCATAGACACCCTTTTTTGGAGTACCTATGGACCGCACACTGAACGCCCTCGTTAATCTCGACGTCCCCGCCGATACCGTGCGGATTGATGTCCGGGGGAGCCTGAACAACGAGTCACGCCCCGACCTTGTGCACATCATCCGCCGCGTCAGGCGCATGGGCATCCGCTCGCACATCCGGGTTGACCTTTCCCGGGCTGCGCTGGTGGAGTCGGCGGCACTGGCGGGGCTGCGGAGCGACCTCAACGCCATGGACATCACCGCGCTGGCAGGAATTGACGGTGCCGGCGTGTCCCTCCAGGTCTCCACACCCACTGCCAGTTGGGCAACTCCTGCCGGTCCGGCGGGCCGGACTTTCCCTGTTCCCGTCGACGATTCCCCCCTTCCTGACGTCAACCGGGACTTCCTGGGCGTCCCGGCTGCCCGGCTGGAGGAGCTGTTTTGCCGGCCGCTGCAGGAATACTCGGGTGAAGAGCTCCTTGCGGCCAGCGACACCCTGTTCGCCCTGCTGGACAACCCCAGGGCACTCGCAGGCTCGGACCTCCTGGGCCGCTACAACGACATTGGCCGGGAAATCCTCCGGCGCAGGCAGCATCCGGAAGCGCCGTCAAGCGCGGCAGAGGACCGGACAGCCATCTGACCCGGCGTCACTGAATGGTTACACCCCGCTGCTTGCGGTGGTGTCTTCGGTTGTGCCTACGGTAGAGGCGTGCCGTATGAGGGGGACGTAAATCCGCAGGACCGGCGCGGGTCTTCCGCGGCCCGCCTGCTGGCGGAAGCGGCTGCCCTGAAACGCTTTTCCCGGCGCACGTTCCTCACTGTTGCCGGCGCCTCAGGATTGCTGGCGGCGGACATGCTCCTCACCCGGGAGGTCCAGTCGCAGCGCCGGACCAATAGGATCCTGCCCGTAACGGACAACTTCGCAGATGCGTACTATCCGGACGCCAGCTGGTTCCTCTTCCCCGGCTACAAAACCAGCTGGGAAGAAGCGCAGTGGATACTGAACTCCCTGCGCGGGTCCCTAAACAAGCGGGCCCGGCTGGCCGCCGTCGGATACTCCAACCAAGGGCTGGATATTGATCGGGTGGTGATCGCAGTGATCGAGTACGTCCGCGCCCAAAAGCTCACCAAGCTCTTCTTCTACGGGCACAGTTTCGGCGGCATGGTGGCAACCCAGGTGGCCGCCCGGCTCCTGGAGCTCCACGGCGTGGAGGTGCAGTTCATCGTGCTGGACTCCAGCCCGTACAGCAAGCATGACGTCCTCGACCAGAGCTGGTTCGATGGCGTGGTGTTCCTCTACGAGCGCGGCTTCCGGTTCCCGTCCGCCCTCCGTGGCGGCTACGAACTGGGCGAACGCGTGATCCACAAGGACGAGCGCAGTTGGCGGCAGATACTGGACCAGACGCTGGAACAGCTGTCCCCGATCGCACCGTCCAGCGTGCTGGTCCAGACGGAATCCGCCTACATCTACTACTTCGACGGGTCCCGGTTCGCAGGCCGGATCGGCAACGCCAAGATGGCCTACATCGGGAACCCGAGAGACCGCACCGTGCGTTACCAGACCGCAGCCGAGGCCTGGGCCGTGGCGTTCAAGGACAACATGGTCTCCACCGACCTGCAGACCACAGATGCAGCCCCCGCCCACGCCAGCCCCGGCTGGAATCCCAACGTGTACAACCCCATCCTGGAGGAACTGATGAACGGCTTCTTCCCGCTGCCCCGGGGCGGGTCCAGGGTGAGTGTGTTCTAGAGCTGGTTTTTCAGGTCCGCCACCGAGTTCAGGACCTGGTTGGGCCGGAACGGGTAGGCGCCGATGTCATCCCGTCCGGTGATCCCCGTGAGGACCAGGACGGTATGCAGGCCCGCCTCCATGCCCGCAATGATGTCCGTGTCCATCCGGTCCCCGATCATGGCGGTGGTCTCGGAGTGCGCATCGATCTGGTTCATGGCGGAACGGAACATCATGGGGTTCGGTTTGCCGACGATGTACGGTTCCCTGCCGGTGGCCTTGGTGATCAAAGCTGCGATTGCCCCTGTTGCGGGCATGGGGCCGTCCTTGGACGGACCGGTGGCATCCGGGTTGGTTGCGATGAAGCGGGCACCGGCGAGGATCAGCCGGATGGCGGTGGTAATGGCCTCGAAGGAATAGGTGCGCGTCTCGCCAAGCACCACGAAGTCCGGGTTCTGGTCGGTGAGGATGAAGCCTGCCTCGTGGAGCGCCGTCGTAAGCCCTGCCTCGCCGATTGTGTAGGCCCTGTTGCCGGCTTCCGAACGCACCTGGTCCTTGAGGAACTGCGCGGTGGCCAAGGCCGAGGTCCAAATGTTCTCCTCGGGGACCTCCAGGCCGGAGGAACGCAGCCGGGCGGCAAGGTCGCGCGGGGTGAAAATGGAGTTGTTGGTCAGCACCAGGAAGCGCTTGGATGTGTCCACCCACCGCTGGATCAGTTCAGCTGCACCCGGGATTGGCTGGTTCTCGTGGACCAGGACGCCGTCCATGTCCGTCAGCCAGCACTCAATGTCCTGGCCGCTGCGGTAAACCGCCGGGTTGCCTACTACCTGGTCTGCTTCTGCCACGCTTGCCTCCACCCGTTGATGTTTGGTCCAGTGGTCCAGTCTAGTGTTGAGGGGTGAACCCAACGCCCGGCACGCCTGACCCCGCCAACCCGCAGCCCGAGGAGGCCGGGGCACCTAACGCGGAAGTCGGCGTCGGACCCTGGGAAGGCGACCTGCCGGAAGGCGACCACTGGGACCCGGACCTGCTGGCCGACGGCGACCGCCGCAACGTGCTGGACAAGTACCGCTACTGGAAGCACGAGGCGATCGTGGCGGAACTGGATTCCCGCCGGCACAACTTCCATGTGGCCATCGAGAACTGGCAGCACGACCTCAACATCGGCACGGTGGTGCGGACCGCCAACGCGTTCCTCGCCAAAGAGGTCCACATCATCGGACGACGGCGGTGGAACCGGCGCGGCGCCATGGTCACCGACCGCTACCAGCACGTCCGCCACCATCCCACCGTGGAGGACTTCGTGGCGTGGGCGCAGGGCGAGGGCCTGGCGATCATAGGAATCGACATCTTTCCCGACTCCGTGCCCCTGGAAACCTACGAACTGCCCAGGGACTGCGTGCTGGTTTTCGGCCAGGAAGGTCCGGGCCTCACGCCCGAGGTCCACGCTGCGGCCGAGGCCACCTTGTCCATTGAACAGTTCGGCTCCACCAGGTCCATCAACGCCGCCTCCGCAGCAGCCATCGCCATGCACGCCTGGGTCCGCCGGCACGTCTTCAACCAGCATGTGTAGCGGGCAGCGGGGCACGTCATCCCAACTCGCTGGAGTGTTACCGAGGGCTGACCCGAATCGCCTGGGCTGTGGCGGATATCGCTAGGATGGTGCTAGCCGTAAAGCGGTCTACGGGTTACCAGCCCTCAGACGAAACTCAGCATAGGAGTCAGCATGCCCATTGCAACCCCAGAGATCTACTCCGAAATGATCGACCGCGCGAAGGCAGGCGGCTTCGCTTACCCGGCCGTGAACGTGACCTCCTCGCAGACCCTGAACGCCGCACTGCGGGGTTTCGCCGAGGCTGAGTCCGACGGCATCGTCCAGGTTTCCACCGGCGGTGCCGCCTACTGGTCCGGCGCCTCCACCAAGGACATGGTGGCCGGTTCCCTGGGCTTTGCAGCCT
Organism: Arthrobacter sp. Y3221157; assembly: GCF_059089865.1. Taxonomy (NCBI): domain Bacteria; kingdom Bacillati; phylum Actinomycetota; class Actinomycetes; order Micrococcales; family Micrococcaceae; genus Arthrobacter; species Arthrobacter sp. Y3221157. The sequence continues at coordinate 27,554 of NZ_JBNHFD010000009.1, read as the reverse complement.
TCGCCCGCGAGGTGGCAAAGAACTACGGCGTGAACATCGCGCTGCACACCGACCACTGCCCCAAGGACAAGCTGGACGGCTTCGTCCTGCCGCTGCTGGCCGCCTCCGAGGCTGAGGTCAAGGCCGGCCGCAACCCGCTGTTCAACTCCCACATGTGGGACGGCTCCGCCGAGACGCTGCAGGAAAACCTGCGCATCGCCCGCGAGCTGCTGGAGCGCACCGCCGCCGCCAAGATGATCCTCGAGGTTGAAATCGGCACCGTGGGCGGTGAAGAGGACGGCGTTGAGAACGAGATCAACGAAAAGCTCTACACCACCGTTGAGGACGCCCTGGCCACCGTTGAGGCGCTGGGTGCCGGCGACCACGGCCGCTACATCACCGCGCTGACCTTCGGCAACGTCCACGGCGTCTACAAGCCCGGCGGCGTCAAGCTCCGCCCGGAGATCCTCAAGGACATCCAGGCCCAGGTAGGCGCGAAGATCGGCAAGGAAAACCCGTTCGACCTGGTGTTCCACGGCGGCTCCGGCTCCTCGGACCAGGAAATCGCGGACGCGGTCTCCTACGGCACCATCAAGATGAACATCGACACCGACACCCAGTACGCCTACACCCGTCCGGTGGCCGACCACATGTTCAAGAACTACGACGGTGTCCTGAAGGTGGACGGCGAAGTGGGCAACAAGAAGACCTACGACCCCCGCGTCTGGGGCGCCTCCGCCGAAGCCGGGCTCGCAGCCCGCGTGGTGGAAGCCACCAAGCAGCTCGGCTCGGCCGGAAAGACCTTCTAAATGTCGGACGAGTTCCGCAGGAACCTCATGGGTCCGGAGCCCACGCTCCTGCCCGCCGAGACCGAGGTGTACCAGCATCTCGCCCTGGGCCAGGAAGCTGTGGACCTGGTGGCGAAGAACCCCACGTCCTCGCTCCTGTGGGCCATCCTGGCCGAAGAGGCGTGGGCAGAGGGGCGCACCATCGACTCCTACGCCTACGCCCGGGTGGGCTACCACCGCGGGCTCGACGCGCTGCGCCGCAACGGCTGGCGCGGCGCCGGCCCCATCCCCTGGGAGCATGAGCCCAACCGCGGGTTCTTGCGCGCCCTGTACTCGCTGGGGCGGGCCTCGGCAGCCATCGGTGAGCCGGAGGAGCCGGAGCGCATCGAGAAGTTCCTCAAGGACTCCGATCCCACGGCCAAGGCAGCCATCGAAGGCGCCTAATTACTGGGCCCACGCCCGCAGGGGGCGGGTGGGGACGACGGCGGGCGGCCACCTTGGTGAAAGGTGACCGCCCGCCGTCGTACGTCCCGGGTGGGGTTAGCTGGATTTCTGCAGACCCGTCCGGGCCATGGCGTCGGCGTAGGCGACGCGCATGTCCTCCAGGTATTCCGCCTGGCGGGCCGGGGAACCGGCAAACGCGCGGCCGCTGAGGGAGCGCACCTTGTAGGTCTTGAGCCCCCGGCGCCACAGGAGGGGCACCTCGGTCTTCAGCAGCAGGTTTGCCAGGCGGTTGGCTTCGGTGCCATGAGCCACGATCACGGATGCGCGGGGCACCAGCGCCAGGAATTTGAGCAGCGGCTTGAGGCCGGACTGGATCTGGTCCGGAGTGAACTTCCCGTTGGCCTCGCCGGGGACGTGCCACGGGTGGACGTTCCACGGGATCACGAACTCCGGGCGGAGGCCCAGCTTCCACTGGATCCCGAGCATGCGGGTGGCGGCATCCTGGTCGCCGGCGGTGATGAAACCTGACGGATCTGCTTCACCGATGTTCGAGAACAGGCTGATGATGCGGCATTCTTCGACGTCGTGCATGGGATCGACGTAGGGAACCGTGGTGCCGGGCCTGGTCTCCTGCAGGGAATCGCACAGTTCGTTGACGGCGGCGACGTTGGGCTCGTAGCGGCGGCTCAGGAGTTGGTCATGGAATGATTCGGGGGCCAGTGCTGTCATGTACTGCTGGGTCTCCTGCGGGGATTGGCGGTGCGTCCGCCGGCGGAGTCGGGCGCGAGGAGGCGCGGCGCATCAGCGGCGGTAATTGGGGGTGGGCCGGTTCCTGGCCGGCCTTGTCCAGTCTACCAAGCCCCGCGAAGCGAAACGCCGGTGGTCCCGCTTCGCGGCAAAAGGAAGCAAACCCGACAAACCTCGACAAACAGCTGTCGAGGTTTGTCGAATTGATTGACAGAAACCGTTTACCTTGGTTGGCTGTTGTCACAGTCGCAATGGGGGACATGGCGGCTGGAGGCACCTAATGCACTCGAAAGAGGTAACGCGCTGTGAAAAAATCCTTGAGGGTCCTTGCTGTGTCCGGAGCGCTGGCACTCGCCGTCGTCGCGGGACCGGCCCCGCTGGCTCAGGCCGTGGGCGAAGGCCCCAACTATGACGGCAACGGACAGATCACCACCTCTAAGCTGGCCACCTATGACCAGATGGTTTCCTTCCTGAAGGACCAGGACGCCAAGCAGCAGGCGATGGAGCTGGAAGTCATCGGGCAGACCGTCAAGGGGCGGGACATCCACCTGGTCAAGTACATCTCGGACCCGGCCAAGCCCACCATCCTCTACCTCACGCAGCAGCATGGCAACGAACAGCTCACCACCGAGGGTGCGCTGGAATTCGTCAAGCACCTGGGGACGGGCAAGTCAGGGGACCTCCTGGCCGGCGTCAATATCCTGATCGTTCCCATGCTGAACGCAGACGGAGCCATGGGGGACGTGAACTTCCCGCTTGACGATTATGTTGCCAAGGGTGACCGCAACCTGACCCGCTACAACGCCGAGGGCGTGGACCTGAACCGCGACCATGTGGCCAAGGTCCAGCCCGAAACGCAGGCACTGCACAACAATGTAATGCGCAAGTACGACATCGACTACATGATCGACCTGCACCACCAGGGCACCCGGAGCGAGCGTGACGGCGAACTGGTTTCCGGCTCCATCCTGTACCCCACCACCCCCAACGCGGACCCCGCCGTCGTCGAAAGGTCCAAACAGCTGGGTGCCGTGGTGTTCGACAACGTTGACTCCACGGGCTGGGGCCACCTGGGCAAGTACCAGGGCGGCAGCGCCGAAACCATCAGCCGCAACGGCATCGCCGTGGAGTACGGGATTGCCACCCTGCTGTTCGAGATGCGCGGCATGTCCGACCACTACGCGGACGGCGTTGCGCTGGGCCTTCGCAGCAACGGCTACCTGATCAAGCAGACGGTCACCACCCTGACGTCCACCGCGGCGGCCATCGCGGACGGTTCAATCGCCGACGCCGACACCTCCTTCTGGGACAGCCTCGCCGAGCAGACCTCCCGGCCGGGCGGGGAAGCCGACGACGAGTAAGGCATAAGCCGCCGGCCATTGCCCTCCTTTACCTTCCGTAAAGGAGGGCGGTGGCCAAACGAGGGGACAAGGAGTGCCATCCGCTAAACTTGGGTGGTAAGGGCCCCGGGGCCATCGCGCCGCAGTTCCGTCCGCGGGACAATGCACGCCGGTCCACTCGGGGCATTCTCATGAACGGCGCTGCCCCAGGACTGCCACGATGTGGCGGGCTACCGGAGAGCCCGAACGAATGGGGGAGGATCCCATGCCAGCAATTGTGATCGTAGGAGCCCAGTGGGGCGACGAAGGTAAAGGCAAAGCCACCGACCTGCTGGGCGGCCGCGTCGATTACGTCGTCAAGCCGAACGGCGGCAACAACGCCGGGCACACCGTCGTCGTAGGCGGTGAAAAGTACGAACTCAAGCTGCTGCCGGCAGGCATTCTCAGCCCCAATGCCGTTCCCATCATCGGCAACGGCTGCGTAGTGAACCTCGAAGCACTGTTCCAGGAAATCGACGGGCTCCAGGCCCGCGGCGCCGACACCTCCAAGCTCCGCGTCTCCGCCAACGCCCACCTCGTGGCCCCGTACCATCAGGTGCTGGACAAGGTCACCGAGCGCTTCCTGGGCAAGCGTGCCATCGGCACCACCGGCCGCGGCATCGGCCCCGCGTACATGGACAAGGTTGCCCGCCTTGGCATCCGCGTGCAGGACGTCTTCGACGAGTCCATCCTCCGCCAGAAAGTGGAAGGCTCACTGCGGCAGAAGAACGAACTCCTGGTCAAGGTCTACAACCGCCGCGGCGTGGTGGTGGACGAGATCGTGGAGTACTTCCTGTCCTTCGCCGAGCGGCTGCGCCCGCTGGTCATCGACAGCACTCTGGTCCTGAACACCGCCCTTGACGAAGGAAAGGTGGTCCTGATGGAAGGCGGCCAGGCCACGTTCCTGGACGTCGACCACGGCACCTACCCCTTCGTCACCTCCTCCAACCCGACCGCAGGCGGCGCCTCGGTGGGCTCGGGCATCGGTCCCACCCGTATCTCCCGGTCCATCGGCATCATCAAGGCCTACACCACGCGCGTCGGCGCCGGCCCGTTCCCCACCGAGCTCTTCGACGACATGGGCCTGTACCTGCAGAAGACCGGCGGCGAGTTCGGCGTCAACACCGGGCGCCCGCGCCGCTGCGGCTGGTACGACGCCGTCCTGGCCCGCCATGCCTCCCGGGTTAACGGTTTCACGGACTACTTCGTCACCAAGCTGGACGTCCTCACCGGCATCGAGCAGATCCCCGTGTGCGTGGCCTACGACGTCGACGGCGTGCGCCATGACGAGATGCCGATGACGCAGACCGAGTTCCACCACGCCAAGCCGATCTTCGAGTACTTCGACGGCTGGACCGAGGACATCACCGGTGCCCGCACCCTGGCTGACCTGCCGGACAACGCGCGCAACTACGTCCTCGCCCTGGAGAAGCTTTCCGGCACGCGTTTCTCCGCCATCGGCGTGGGACCTGACCGGGACCAGACCATCGTGGTGAACGACCTCATCAACGACTGATCCCCCCAGCACAGCCAGTCCTGAAGCGGCGGCGGCGGACCACCATCCCTGGGTCCGCCGCCGCGGCATTTAAGCCGCATTTGAGGTGGCAGGCAATTTACACAGGGTTAACCGTCCCGGTCTTGTAGGGCAGCGGACGCGGGCCGCAAACTTTTCTCATACTTGGTGTACCGATCACCTGCAGTTCCACATAATCCGCGGAAAGATCGCAGCGAGCCGTGCGTGCCGGCCGGCACGAGGGCATCGCCAGCATGATTCCCCTCTGGAAGGATGACGCTATGGCCGGGAACTTCGAAGTGTTTGTCGACGCGGACTCACTGTACAGGTTCCGGCTGCTGGGGCCCGACGGAACGGTAATGGCCGTCTCCCAGGCGTTCAAGGACAAGCACGCCGTCAAGGCAGGTATCGATTCCGTCCGTGAATGCGCCGGCACCGGATTGGTGACAGATCTTTGTCCGGCCGGGACAGTTTCCCCACCGGCGCCTCGTCCTGTCCACGAGGCTGCGCCGGCTGCTTCGCAAAGCGACTGCGGGCCGCGTGCCGCCGCGAGAGTGCACATTTCCAGCCTTGCCAAGGGTCCGCGCCGGCTGTCGGCGGCCCCGCGTTGGACCCGCGCCCTGGCACAGTAAAACACTTCCAAAAGTTTTTTGAGATTTTTCTGGATCCGCGTAACCCTTCCGCCCGCCCCGGCGATTACCTTTATGTAGCGCCGGCCTGGAACTTGTCCCCCATCACGTTCCAGGCCGGCTCTTCCCTTTCATCCGGCGGCAGGGGCAGCTCCTATTTCCGGAACCGGTGCCGCCGTGGCGATCCCGGTGAAGCAGTTACTGAGGGGTAAAGTTGGCCGGGGACAAGGCATTCCGTCTTGCGTGGTCTGTACTTGAACCAGCGTCCCCTCTTTGACTGAAAGCACTACGTCCGTGACTGATGCACTGACAGACGAGGCGCTCCGGGACCAGTCCCGGCAGCCCGCCGTTTACAGCCTCGTGTACCGGACATACGCGTCACAGGTCCTGGGCTACCTTACGGCCCGTGGAGTCGAAGATCCGGAGGCGGCAATGCAGGAAGTGTTCCTCTCCGTCCTGCCCCGGGTGGGCTCCGTGCATGGCGGTGCGGCAGGGCTTCGCACTTTCATCTTCTCGGTGGCCCACGCCCGAATGGTGGACGATCACCGCCGCCAGAGCCGCACTCCTGCGCACCTTACATTCGAGCCGGACCTCGACCACCGGGAGCATGCGTCGGCCGAATCCGAAGCACTGGAACGCATTTCGCCGCAGGAAGTCCTTCGGCTGCTTGAGGGCCTCCCCGATGACCAGCGGGAGGCCCTCTCGCTGCGCCTTGTTGCCGGGCTCACGGTGGAGCAGGCAGCGGAAGCAATGGACAAGAGCGCCGGCGCCGTCAAGCAGCTGCAGCGGCGGGCGCTCCTCAAATTGCGGGACCTCTCGGCAGTGAAGGAGTACCTCAAGCCATGACCCCCCACGTTTCCGGCCTGCCCGCGCTGGTCGATGACATGCTCGTCGACGCCGGCCATGCCGAAGATGCGGAACTCCGCGCCGCCCTTCTCACCCTGGGAACCCTGGCATCCCTTCCTGTGCCGGCGCCGTCGGGGGAACTTGCCAAGCTTTTGGCCGGCGACATCACCTCCGGTGCGCCGGACGATGAACTCGCCCGCCGCCGTCGCCGTCGCATCCAACGGCCCACCGTGCTGGGGCTTGCCCTCGCAGCGGGCATGGCAACAGGGATAGGCGGAGTCGCTGCCAGTTCCCCGGTGGCTATGCACGCCGGCAGCTCCTCGGTGCAGGAACTGCTCGAAGACTGGCGGCCGTCCTGGAGCATTGCGGTCCAGGCTGCTTCCGGATTCCCGCAGCCGGACACCCCGGGCGTGGATCCCGCGTCGGCGGCAGTTGACCCCGGGAGTGACGGACCCGCCGTCCCTGCCACTGGTTTCGACGGGCAGCCTGCCGGGCAGCAACCTGCTCCCCACCGGGTACCGGGGACACCCGGCCCGGAGCAGCAAGCGCCGCAGGAAAAGGGCGACGTTTCCAACGGCGGCCGGGAGGACAACCCGCAGGCGCCAGGGCAGGACCGTGGCCCCTCAGGAAGTTCGGCCACCGACCTCCCCGGCGCCGGACAGTCCCGCGGAGACAGCTTCCCCGGTGAGGAAAAGCTGGCAGGGGAAGGCAGCCTCGCCGGGGATGCGGTGAAGCCGCGGGCGGAAGCCGCAGAGCTCGTGAACGGCACCCCTGCAACCGCCGGCAAGCAAGCACCTGGCGACAACTGGCGGCAGAAATTCGATCGGTGACAGTCACGGCAATACTGACCGGCAGCCGCGGCGACCAATGGACACGCAGGTAGGCTAAGCCCATGGGCCACACTAACGATCCAGCTGTCATCGAACGACTGATGCGGACGAAGGGCCGTTGGGCCATCGTGGGCCTCACCACCAACGAATGGCGCGCCGCCTACGACACGTCACTGTTCATCCGCGACCGGCTGGGGATGGACATCATCCCGGTCAACCTGCCCGGCGACCCGGTGCACGGCGAAGAGGGGTACCGCAGGCTCAGGGACATTCCCCCTGAAAAGCACCCCATCGACGTCGTGGACTGCTTTGTGAACTCCCAGCGGGTGGGAGCGGTGGTGGACGAGGCGATCGCCGTGGGGGCGAAGGCAGTTTGGCTTCAGCTTGGCGTGATCGATGAGGACGCGGCGGCGCGGGCCAAGGCAGCGGGCCTGGACGTGGTGATGGACGTCTGTCCCGCGCAGGTGGCCTGGCAGTTCAACCTTTGACCCCTGCCGGCGGTTGAAGTGCACCCTAGCGCTTCATCAGCTCCGGATAGTGCCGTTCGGTGACATCCGGGTGGGCGCGCATCCGGCCCTTGAGCATATTCATCCCGAAGGATGACAGCAGAGGGTTCGCCGGATCATCGGTGATGCCGCGCGCTGCCGCCCTGAGCTCCGGCGGCAGCGGAACTGGGCCGATGACGGCGTCGAGCCGGGGCGACCAGAAGAACGGCACCGAGTAGCGGTCCACCCCGGGCGGAGGCGCCTGGACCCGGTGGATGGTGGCAGCAAGGTACCCCTCCGTGGCCACTTCCAGCATTTCGCCCAAATTGACCACCAGCGCGCCGGGGATGGGTTTCACCGGTATCCATCCCGTGGTGCCGGGCGGCTGTACTTCCAGCCCGCCCACCTCGTCCTGCAGCAGGAGGGTGACGAAGCCGTAGTCTGCATGCGAACCTACCCCCTGGTCGCCGGCCTCCTCCACCACACCGCCCACGTAGTGGACCAGCTTCCCCATCCACGCAGGGGAATCACGGAACGGCTCGTCAAAGTAGTCCTCGGGCAGCTGGAGTGAGACAGCGATGGCGCGGAGGAGCTCCATGCCTACCGAGGACATCAGCTCCGCCCATGCCATCGCAGCCGGCTTGAGCTCCGGAAAAGACTCGTCCGGCCAGAGGTTGGGGCCCTGGAGCAGCCAATACGGTTCGTCCGGCGGATAGTCGCTGACCGGCTCACGTTCAGGGGAGTAGTCAATCTGCTCGCGCGCGTCCGCCTTTCCCTGGGTCACTTCGGTGCCCATGCGCGTGTACCCGCGGAAATGGGGCGACAGCCGGTTGTCCAGCTTCAGCCGTTCCTCAAGGGGAAGGTCGAAGAAGCGCCTGATGACGTCCAGGAGGTGGTCCGCCTGGCCGGGCGCCCCGCCGTACCCCGTAATCTGGAAGAAACCGACGTTGTGGGTGGCGTGCCGCAGCTGCTCGATGAATTCCGGACTGAAAGACCCGTAGGGCTGCCGTGCGGTGCTTAGGTCCAGAACAGGAATGCTGCCCTGATCGTTCGACATCCTCGCAGACTAGCACCGCTGCGGCCTGCTTTATAGGCTGGCTTCATGGACCCCGACGCGCTACGGATGATCTGCCTGTCCTTCCCGGGCGCCTACGAGGATTACCCGTTCGGGCCGGAGACGGCAGTATTCAAGGTCCGTGCCCGCAGCGGCGGCGGAACTGCGTCCGGGGGCAAGCTCTTCGCCTTGTCCTCGCTGGACCTCCGGGACTTCTACGTGAACCTCAAATGTGAGCCGTCCCTGGCCGTCCAACTGCGTGCAGCACACCCCGAGATCACGGGTGCCTGGCATATGAACAAGACCCACTGGAACGGCGTGCGCCTGGACGGGGCACTGCCGGATGACATGGTCCGCGACATGGTGGAAGACTCCTACGACCTGGTGGTGGCGGGCCTCAACCGGAAGCAGCAGGAACAGCTGGGGTGGGCGCGCCTGTCCGGTGCCGACGGGACAAAGCAGTGACCGGGAAGCCGCTGGTGAAGGGCACCGTGAACTACCCGGGCGTGGGGAGCACGGAGCGCGGTGCAGTTCCTGCAGGATTCACGGGCGTCCTGGAAGAAGCCCGCCTGGGCACCGGCATGGACGTCTACCGGCGCGTGGCGCAAGGCATCCTGGTGTGGGAGCTGCACAGGCGGGCGGGGCTGCGGGTCCGGACTGATTCACCCGCAGTTGTGCCCGGAGCCCGGGTGGTGAGCGGGTTCGGTGCGGGGCCATTCCGCCTCAACGCACCATGCGAGGTGGTCTGGGTCCATGAGCCTTCCCCGGACGGCATGCCGCAGGCGGCCGGTTTCGGCTACGGGACCCTGCCGGGGCACCCTGCCCGCGGCGAGGAGTCCTTCGAGGTGGAAATCAACAGGGCCGGTGAGGTGTTCCTTCGGATCCGGGCCTTCAGCAAGCCCGGCAACTGGTTCTACGCCGCGGGCGGACTGGTGACCAGGGCCGCGCAGCGCTATGTGACTTCCCGGTACATTGAAGGGGCACGAACACTCGCCGCGGAAGGAACTCCCCAGTGATCTTTATCGTCGTCAAGTTCAAGGTGAAGCCGGAATGGTCGGAGCGCTGGCTGGGCCTGGTGGATGGCTTCACGGAGGCCACCAGGGAGGAACCCGGAAACCTCTGGTTCGACTGGTCCCGCAGCGTGGACGATCCCAACGAGTTCGTCCTGGTGGAAGCCTTCAAGGACGATGCCGCGGGTGACCACGTCAACAGCGTCCATTTCAAGCAGGCCATGGTTGACATGCCGCAGGCGCTCGCCGAAACCCCCAGGATCATCAGCCGCCAGCTCGAGGGCGACGGCTGGGACCGGATGGGTGAGCTCACCATCGAGTAGGAAGGCCCGGACCTGTGTGGATCGGCTGGATCGAGTTCGACATCCTCCTGGGCGACGTCCACAGCCTGAAGGGGAAACGGTCCGTCGTCAGGCCCCTGCTCGCCGAACTCAAGCGCCGCTTCGATGTCTCGGTGGCAGAAGTGGGCGACCATGACCAGTACCGGCGCTCAAAGGTTGGCGTTGGCCTGGTGGCCGCGGACCGAGCGCACCTCGTTGAGGTGCTCGACGCCGTCGACCGCTTCGTTGCCGGGCGCCCTGAAATCGAACTGCTTAGCGCCCGGCAGCGGGAGATCCACAGCGAGGACTGACGCGGCTACCAGGCCGCGTTCCAGGTGATTTCGGCCAACCTGGCCTGCCCCTGGAGGCTGGGGTGGAAGTAATCCAGCGTGCTCACGTCGGCAGGGCTGGGTACGTGGGCGAAAACAGCCCCGCCATCGGTGCGGCAGCCCTCGTACCGGGCACAGGTTTCGGCCAGCACGGAGTTGAAGGCCTGATGGCGCTGGAGGAGCTGCTGCCGCTGCTCTTCGGTCGCTGAGGCACCGAACATGGCCGGGCAGATCCGGCCGGCGGACCAGGCCGACAGGGCGGCGGGCTCGGCACGCAGGACAATCCACAGCTGATGGATATCCGGGATGCTGCTGACCAGCACCCTGGGTGGAGGTGACATTTGATCCAGGATCATCAACGCCTCAGCCACATGCGAGCGGAACTCGTCCACGGGTGTCATGCTTTCCACGGAAGCCGTACACAGATCGTTGGCCCCTGCCAGAACGGTGACGTATGCGGCATGGCTTTCGGCTGCTTGGGCGGCTTGCCGGGGCAAATCTGCAACCTTCGCCCCGCTGACGGAGTGGTTGAAGTTGTTCCCCCTGATGGCCGGCTCCAGACGGAGCAGCCGTTCGTAATGGCTGGCCACGCCGTCGCCGGGGACGTCACCGGTGGACCAGGACTGTCCGGGGTGGTCACCGGCGCTGCAGCAGGCGCTGTTGGCCTGGGATATGGAATCACCCAGGGCGGCAATGCTGCGGGGGAAGGCTGTCCCGGTGGCAGGAGGCGGAGTCGGTGCGGCCGCGATCACGATAAGGACCGGCAACAGCAGCACAGCCAGGAACCTTGCCAGCTTGCCCATAGGACGATTAAAGCGGAAATCCGCGTCCCCTCCGGAGGGAACGCGGATTTCCGCTTTGCGGGTGGGGAATCAGCCGAAGTACTTCGGCAGGGTCCCTTCATGGGCTTCGCGGAGGGCGTCCAGGGACAGGCTCTCCACGCCGTTGATCTCAAGCGCGCCGCTGGCCGCATCCACCACACCGATGCGGGTGTGGGCAAAGCCGCGGGCGGTGCACATGTCCGTGAACCGCACTTCCTCGGAGCGGGGAACGCCAACAACTGCGCGGCCCTGGGACTCGGAGAACAGCGCCGTGAACAAGTCCACGCCGTCGCGGTCCAGGACGTCCTGCAGCGCGATCCTGGCACCCACGCCGTAACGGAGCGAGGACTCCACCAGGGCTGCGGCGAGGCCGCCCTCGGAGAGGTCGTGCGCCGAGTCGATCATGCCATCACGTGAGGCGTTGATGAGGATCTCGCCCAGGGCGCGCTCGGCGTCGAGGTCCACCTTCGGCGGCTGACCGCCCAGGTGGCCGCGCATGTTGGCCCATTCGGAACCGTCCAGTTCGGCCGCGGTGGTGCCCAGCAGGTAGATGGCCTGGCCATCCTCGCGCCAGCCCGACGGCGTGCGGCGGGCGACGTCGTCGAGCTTGCCCAGCACTGCCACCACGGGGGAGGGGTGGATGGGCGTGGTGCCCGTCTGGTTGTACAGCGAGACGTTGCCGCCGGTGACCGGGATGCCCAGCACCATGCAGGCGTCCGACAGGCCGCGGATGGCCTCGGCCAGCTGCCACATGACGTCCGGGTCCTCGGGGGAGCCGAAGTTCAGGCAGTCGCTGACAGCCATGGGCACCGCGCCGGAGGTGGCAACGTTGCGGTAGGCCTCAGCCAGCGCCAGCTGCGCACCGTGGTAGGGGTCCAGGTAGGTGTAGCGGCCGTTGGCGTCGGTGGCCAGGGCAACGCCCAGGCCCGTTTCCTCGTCCACGCGGACCACGCCGGCGTCATCCGGGAATGCCATGGCGGTGTTGCCGCCCACGTACCGGTCGTACTGGTCCGTGATCCATGACTTGGAGCACATGTTCGGCGACGCCACGAGTTCGGTGACGGCCTTGGCCAATTCCGCGGGGGCTGCGGGCCGGCCGGCGTCCTGCACGGATCCGGTGAAGGTGTCGGCCTGCAGGGCGTCCTGCCACTCGGGGCGGGCAAACGGACGGTCGTAGACCGGCCCGTCGTGCGCCACGGTGCGGGGATCGACGTCGACGATTACTTCGCCTTCCCAGGTGATGATGAGGCGGCCGGTGTCGGTCACTTCGCCGAGCCAGGAGTACTCCACCGCCCACTTGTCCATGACGGCCTCAAACGCTTCCACGTTCTCCGGGGTCACCACGGCCATCATGCGTTCCTGCGACTCGGACATCAGGATCTCGCCCGGGGTCAGGGTGGGGTCGCGCAGCAGGACGGAGGTCAGCTCAACCTGCATGCCGCCGTCGCCGTTGGAGGCAAGCTCCGACGTTGCGCAGGAAATGCCTGCGGCGCCCAGGTCCTGGATGCCCTCCACGAGGGAGCCCTTGAACAGTTCAAGGCAGCACTCGATCAGGACCTTCTCGGCGAAGGGGTCGCCCACCTGGACGGCGGGACGCTTGGACGGCTTGGTGTCGTCGAAGGACTCGGAGGCCAGCACGGAGGCGCCGCCGATGCCGTCACCGCCGGTGCGTGCACCGAACAGGACCACCTTGTTGCCCTTGCCCGAGGCGTTGGCCAGGCGGATGTCCTCGTGGCGCATGACGCCAACGGCGAGGGCGTTGACCAGCGGGTTGCCCTGGTAGACGGAGTCGAAGACCATCTCGCCGCCGATGTTCGGCAGGCCCAGCGAGTTGCCGTAGCCGCCGATGCCGGCCACTGCACCGTGCATCACGCGTGCCGTGTCCGGGTGGTCGATGGCGCCGAAACGCAGCGGGTCCATGACCGCCACCGGACGGGCGCCCATGGAGATGATGTCGCGGACAATGCCGCCGATGCCGGTCGCGGCGCCCTGGTAGGGCTCAACGAACGACGGCGAGTTGTGCGATTCGATCTTGAAGGTCACGGCCCAGCCGTCCCCCAGGTTGGTGACTCCGGCGTTCTCGCCGATGCCCACCAGCATGTCCTTCTTCATCTCCTCGGTGACCTTCTGGCCGAACTGGCGCAGGTGGTTCTTGGAGGACTTGTAGGAGCAGTGCTCGCTCCACATCACCGAGTACATGGCCAGTTCCGCGCCGGTGGGGCGGCGGCCCAGGACCTTGACGATCTCGTCGAATTCGTTCTGCTTGAGGCCCAGCTCGGCCCAGGGCAGCTCGGTGTCCGGGGTCTTGGCCGCGTTCTCGACCGTGTCGATGTTGAACTTCTTGGTGGTGTCGATGCTCACTTGTCGCCTCCCACAATCTTGGTCAATACGGAGGTGAAGAAGCCCAGGCCGTCAGTGTCGGAGCCGCCGATGCCGTCCAGCGATTCCGGCCCAAAACCGGGTTCGGTGGCGTGCTCCGGGTGCGGCATGAGGCCCACCACGTTGCCCGCGGCGTTGGAGATACCCGCGATGTCGCGGCGGGACCCGTTCGGGTTGAAGCCGACATAGCGGAACACCACGCGGCCCTCGGCCTCCAGTGCGTCGAGGGTTTTCTCGTCCGCGATGTACTGGCCGTCCTGGTTCTTCAGCGGGATGGTGATTTCCTGGCCCGCCTGGTAGTCCAGGGTCCAGGCCGTCGCGTTGTTTTCCACGCGCAGCACCTGGTCCCGGCACAGGAACTTCAGGTGGTCGTTCTTGATCATCGAACCGGGCAGCAGGTGCGACTCGGTAAGGATCTGGAAGCCGTTGCAGATGCCAAGGACGGGAAGCTTGGCGTCGCTGTTGGCGGCGTCGATGATCCTGGACATGAGCGGGGCGAAGCGGGCGATTGCGCCGGCACGCAGGTAGTCACCGTAGGAGAAACCGCCGGGGATGACGACGGCGTCCACGTCACCAAGTTCGGTATCGCCGTGCCACAGTTCGACGGCGGTGCCGCCGGCGAGGCGCACGGCGCGGGCGGCGTCACGGTCATCCAGTGTTCCGGGGAAGGTGACAACGCCGATCTTCGCGCCCGCAAGCCGCGGGTTGGCGGCGACGGCCACAGCCTCGCCGATCAGGGGGAGTTCAGTCATCTCAGGCCTCGACGACCTCGACGTTGACGACGTCCTCGATCACGGGGTTGGAGAGGAGGGTCTCGGCGGCGTCGCGTGCCTGGGCCAGGATGGCCTCGGTCACCTCTCCGTCGACCGTCAGTTCAAATCGCTTGCCCTGGCGGACAGAGCTGAAGCTGGTGAAGCCCAGCCGGGGGAGAGCGCCAACGATCGCCTTCCCCTGGGGGTCCAGAATCTCGGGCTTGGGCATGACGTCAACAACGATCCGGGGCATCCGGTAACTCCTGTGCGTGAGCTTGGGTAATGGCGCAGCGGAGTGGTGCCGTCTCACGCCGTGCCGGGGTGTTGAGGGGCATGGTGGTCTTGCCTTGGACAACGTTGAGGACGGGCGCTCCGCGAGCTTGCCTTATCATTCTACCGGCCGGAACGGGCCTGCCTGTATTCGGCGGTTTCCGGGCCGGGGACCGTCCCGGCGTCGGCCATCGCCAGGCTGTCCGCCGGAGGTTCTGGAGTTGCTGGACCGGCTTCACTAGGATTGCTGGATGGCAGAGAATTCGAAGTCCGTCCTGTTGCCCGTAGTCGCCGTGGCGGTGTTCGCCGGACTGGGCAGGATGGTCCTGCAAAAACTGAAAGCGGACCGCCTGGCCAGGCAAAACCGTGTGGCGGGGCCCGTTGACGAGAAGACCCGGCAGTGGATCAGCGAGGTGGTCCGGACTCCCCGGCAGTAGCCGCTCCCTCCCTGCCGCAGTGTGTTGGGCGTCCTTCGGGATGCCCTTTTTTATGCCCGGCGCCCGCAGAAATAAGGCCTGTGACAACAAATACAATCTCCCACTGTGGCCTATGTCATATTCGTCTCTCACTCTGTACTGTTTGAACCGGCTGGTGTCATCCAATTACAAGATCTGTAAACCGATGTGCCATGCCAGTCGTTTCTGGCCCGCAACCATGGCTGGGCCGGTACATCGTGAAAGGGTTGCACGTGAGATCAACTGGAAGAAGCCCCTTGCGGGGCAGGGGGTTCCGGAAGGCGGCGGTAATGGCCGCCGGGTTGCCGCTCCTCCTGGGGTCCTTGGCCATACCTCCCGCCACCGCGGCACCGGCCAGCCCTGGTAGCGGGGCTGCCACCAGTCCGGGGACCACGCAGTTCAAGGACGGCCGCTACATCGTGGTTCTGGCGGGTGCGGCAGCAGCAGCCTATGAGGGGGAAACTGCGGGCCTGGGGGCCACCAGGCCCCAGGCGGGCAGGAAGCTCGATGCCGGAAGTCCCAACTACAAGGCCTATGACGCACATCTGCGCAAGGTCCAGCGCGATGTTGCCGCCAGCCAGGGCGTAACCCCGGGGAAGCAGTACACCGCTGCGCTTAACGGTTTCACGGCTGAACTCACGGCTGCCCAGGCCATGGAGCTGTCGAAGGACCAGCGGGTCCTGGCGGTCGCACCCGACGTGGAGAACACTCCTGACTACACCACCACCGACTTCCTGAGGCTGACCGGCCCGGACGGGGTATGGGCCAAGCAGTTCGGCGGCGAAGCGAATGCGGGCAAGGGAGTTGTTGTCGGTGTCATCGACTCCGGCTACGCGCCGGACAACCCCTTCCTCCAGGGTGATCCCGTCCAGCCGCTGAGCGGCCCTGCGCAGGTGGGCGTTCCCTACCGCACTGCCGATGGCAAGATCGCCATGCTCAAGGCCGACGGCACCACCTTCGAGGGTGAATGCCAGGAGGGCCAGGGGGCCGGGGCGTCCTTTGACGGCTCCCAGTGCAACTCGAAGGTGATAGGTGCCAGGTACTTCGCTGATACCTTCCTGCAGTATGTGGCGCCCGAAAACAGGGCGCCGGAGGAGCTCATCTCCCCGGTCGATGTCGGAAGCCACGGCACCCACACGGCCACCACGGCTGCCGGCAATGACAACGTGGACCAGGTGATCGACGGCTCAGGCTTCGGCAAGAGTTCCGGTGTTGCTCCTGCAGCCAAGGTTTCCGTGTACAAGGTCTGCTGGGAAGACACCAATCCCGACACCGGAGGCTGTTACTCCTCAGCGTCGGTGGAAGCCGTTGAAGCTGCCATCAAGGACGGCGTGGACGTCCTGAACTACTCGATTTCCGGCAATAACAACAACACGACGGACCCCGTGGCCCTGGCGTTCCTGAACGCAGCAGCTGCCGGCGTCTTCGTCTCGGCCTCGGCCGGCAACTCAGGTCCCACTGTCTCAACGGTCAACCACGCCTCACCCTGGCTCACCACCGTTGCCGCCTCGACCTTCCCCAGCGACCTGCTGGGCACCGTCAAGGTCTCCGACGGCTCGCTCTACCGTGGTGCGTCCATCATGAAAACAGAAGTGGCGGACAAACCAGTGATCGTCGCGGCCGCAGCAGCCGCGGCGGGCGCCACCAATGCCAACCTCTGCGCTCCCGGGACGCTTGATGCGGCGAAGGTAGCCGGCAAGGTGGTGGTCTGCGACCGGGGTGTGGTGGACCGGACGGCCAAGAGCCAGGAAGTCCAGGACAAGGGTGGAGCGGGCATGATCCTGGTAAATCTCACCAGCAGCTCCGAAGATGCCGACAACCATGTGCTGCCCACTGTCCATGTCAACGCACCCAAGAGCCTGGCGCTGAAGTCCAAGCTTGAGGCAAACCCATCCCTGACGGTCAGCCTGGTGAAGGGTGACCTCACCGGCGAACCGCCGGCTCCGGCGCCGCAGATTGCCGGGTTCTCCTCCCGCGGGCCCACCCTTGCGTCCGGCGGCGACCTGCTGAAACCGGATATCGCAGCCCCCGGGGTCAACGTCCTGGCGGGCGTATCAACCATCGGCAACAACGGCGACCAGTTCGGCTTCATGTCCGGAACCTCCATGGCCGCGCCGCACATCGCCGGCTTCGGCGCCCTGGTGCTCGGCAAGCAACCAGCCTGGAGCCCGGCTATGGTCAAGTCCGCGATGATGACCAGCGCCTACCCGCTCGTTAACCCGGACGGCTCCGCCAACACAGACCCGTTCCAGGGCGGCGCAGGCCACATCGACTCCACCCGCGTCCTCGATCCGGGGCTTGTTTACACCTCCGGCGTCAGGGACTGGCTCGGCTTCCTCAACGGCCAGGGCGTGGAAACCGGAGTTCCGCAGGCAGGCACCATCGCGGCCCGTGATTTGAATGTGCCGTCCATCGCACTCGGCAGCCTGGTGGGAGAAGTCCAGGTGAAACGCCAGCTGACCGCCCTGGTTCCGGGAATTTACCGGCCGGAAGTGAACATGGCAGGCTTCAATATCCAGGTGGAGCCGAAGGCACTGAACTTCGCCAAGGCCGGCCAGACCCGGGAGGTCACCCTGACCATCCGGAACGCCACCGCCCCGGTGGGTAAATTCAGCACCGGCACCCTGACCTGGAGGGGCCCCCGGACTGTCAGCTCGCCCATCGCCATCCGTCCTGTTGACGCCCAGATCGCCCCGTCGTTCTCCTTCAGCTCGGCTGCAGGTGACGGCAGCGGCACGCTGGAGCTGGTTTCGGGTTCCGATGGTCCCATCAATGTGGGAGTGGAAGGCCTGGCGCCCTTGAGCGTGACCGCCATCACCAAGACTCCCGGCGAATACGCACCGGGGAACGACGCGCATAACGCGCTGCTTCAGGTGACTGTTCCGCAGGGGGCCTCGTTCGCCCGGATGGGTGTCCAGGCTCAGTCGGAAGACGTCGACTGGGACATGGTGGTGTACGCGCCGAACGCTTCG
This sequence comes from Arthrobacter sp. Y3221157, assembly GCF_059089865.1. Classification (NCBI taxonomy): domain Bacteria; kingdom Bacillati; phylum Actinomycetota; class Actinomycetes; order Micrococcales; family Micrococcaceae; genus Arthrobacter; species Arthrobacter sp. Y3221157. Next base: position 9,552 of record NZ_JBNHFD010000009.1, on the reverse strand, counting down.
GGCGGCCTCACCGCCACCCAGGTGGCCACGGCCTCCGCCAGCGAGTTCCTGGATCTTGAGTCCCCGCGGGCGGGCACGTACTACATCGTGGTCAACCTTTACTCGACGCCTGACAATGGTGCCGCGAGTGCCTCGGTGCAGGCCGTGACCTTCGCGGGCGACGCCGGAAACCTCAGCGTGGAGCCGAACCCGATCGTGGCTCCGAACGGCACCGCAACGTCGGCGACGCTGTCCTGGACCGGCCTCTCCCAAGGCGCCTACCTGTCCCGCCTGAGCCTCGGCGACAACGGAATCAGGACCTGGGTCAACGTCCGGGTGGGCGACGCGCCTGCTGCGCCCACCGGAGCCCGCTCCATTGCCCTTGCCCAAGCCGTCCCGGGAGCGTGACAGGCGAAGCTCGAAAAGGATGACATGGCCCCGGCGGTGGAAACCGCCCGGGCCATGTCATCCTGCAGGGAGTTCAGGTGGCGCGGCCGCCGCCCAAGGGACCCCCGCCCAGGAGGGGTGCCATGGCATTCCACCTGGAAATTTCGCAGCCGTCCGTCCGGGTGAAGACCGATTCCACCTGGCGGCCATGGAAGGTGCCGGTGACCACGGCGACCTGTGGCCCGCCGTACTGCTGCGTACACAGCTGTGGCGGTCCCGGCTGCGGAAAGAACACCTGGCCACCGAACTGCTCCGCTGCTGCCAGGGCCGCGTACGGGTCGGGCAAAGTGGTGTCACCATACACAACGCCGTCACGGGCCTTCAGCCGGAACACGTACTCGACGCCGGCGGGGTCCTCTCTGAGCCTTATGGTGAGGTCGATCATTCAGGGACCGGCGCCGAAGCCGCTGCCAGTTCCAGTGCCAGCCTGTCGCGCAGCACCGCTGCCTCGGCGGCGAAGGAGCGCTGGTGCTCCACGTAGGCGGCCTTGCCCTGTGGCGTCTCGATGGGTATCGCGGGATAGTCCCACTCGGCAAGGTCGTAAGGGGAGGCCTGCATGTCCATGGCCCGGATCCGCCAGGACAGTTCAAAGCAATCCATCACCAGTTCACTGGAGAGCAGCGGGAGCAGCTTATAGGCCCACTTGTACAGATCCATGTTGGCGTGCAGGCAGCCCGGCTGTTCCAGAAGCCGCTGGGTCTCGCGGCTCGGCGCAAACTCGTTCAGGGGCATCGCATCCGGGGTGTAAAAGCGGAAGGCATCGAAGTGCGTGCAACGGATCCGGTTGTCCTCCACCACCTTGTCCGTGCCCTCCGGACCCAGCCGGAGCCGCAGGTACTCGTGGCGCAGGTCGAACCTGTCCTGGTGGTAAACCATTGCCCATTCGTGCAGGCCGAAGCAGCCGAACTGCGCCGGCCGCGCCGCGGTGCCCCGCAAGATGATGCCGGCAAAAGCCACCGCGTCCCTGCGGTCTTCAAGGAAGGCGGCCACGTCAACGGTCACCGCGTTGCTTTCCGGCGGAAGGCCCAGGGAGGCGAGTTCGCCGTCGTCGAGCGTGCGGTAGTGCTTCCAGCCGCTGCGGGCGGCCGCGGCATCGCCTAACAGGACCATCCCGGCGCCGGGATGCCAGCGCCGCAACTGCCCGGGCTTCTGGGTGTAGTACGTGAAGAGGAAGTCTTCAACCGGGTGCTTTTGGCCGGCGGAACGTCGTGCCAGGTAGGGGTCGGCGTAGCGGCTGACGCGCTGCTGGTGGGCATCCTCCAGTGCCCGCCATTCGTCGGCCGCCAGCAGCCTAAGCTGCTCCACCGGAGGCACCCAGGACATCCTTCGCAGCATCCCAGGCGCTGATTTCGCACCCGTTGGTGCGGGAAAACTCGGCCTCCACGGGCACGCCGTCAAGCACGCCGCTGACTGTGGCCGTCTGGGGCCCGCCGTACTGTTCGGTGCACGCCTGGGCGGTCCCGCGGATTTCGGGACTCAGCAGCGCGGTGTTTTCCTTCAGGGCGGAGCAGGCAGCCTCGGCGGCCGGATGGCTGCTCTCGGCGGCAGGGACGCCGGCCTGGCATACCAGGGTGTAGTTCACGGCGGGTTCGCCTTCAGCGGGAGTCACGGCGATAGCCAACTCTGCATTGCCCTGGCCTGGACCCGCGGCCGGGCGGGAACTGTCAGGCGGCGGCGCGGGAACGGAGGTTTCCGTGTCCGGGGACGGTTCGGCCGTTGCGGTGGTAGTCGTTGGGGACGGGGATGTGGGCTGTGCCGGCGATGTGGCCGGGCTGCCGCCGTCGGGAGTGGGGGAGCAGGAGGACATCAGCAGCGCAGCAATTGCCAGCCCTGCCATCTGCAGCCGTGTCCTGCGCACCGCCCTAGTCACCCTTCGATTCTAGCTGCAATACCGTGCCTTCCCGGTGGTTCCGTCCCAACGGGGCGGGCAGCCCGCTACGGGGTTCCGCCGGACGTGGCGGCAATGAGCCCCATCATGGAGGCATGCAGTTCCGTGACCTGGCTCCGCGTCAGGCCGAGCCGTTCCATCATGGTTCCGGGAACCTCCAAAGCCTGTTGCCTCAACGCGGCCCCTTCAGGCGTCAGTTCGACGGCGAGTGCCCGCTCATTGCCGTCGGCCCGGCGGCGGGTGATGTATCCGGCTGCCTCCAGCCGGCGGAGCAGCGGCGAAATGGTGGCAGGTTCCTGGGCCAGGGCGTCGCTGATGTTCCGGACCGTCCTGGGGCTTGTCTCCCACAGGCTCAGCATCACCAGGTACTGGGGATGGGTCAGTTTCAGCTTCTCCAGAACCGGCTTGTACGCCCCCACGATGCTGCGGGCTGCAACCGTCAGCGCGAAACAAAGCTGGTGTTCCAGGAGCAGGTCGTCATCCTGGCCGGTGTCGGCCGTAGCGGCGGCATCCATGAAGTCCTCCAATTATTAGTGCTCTAACTATTAGCGTACTCTGGTTGATAGAGAACCAGTGGCAGCGGAAGGAACCGAACATGGCCAAGGGCAAGCCGGACAACGAGGACAACGCGTCGCAGCGCTTCATGCGCGCCACCGGCAAGCTGAGGGCTATCTTCGGGCCTGCGAACCGCTCCTCCCTGGTCCACGACATGACAGAGGAGAACCGGAGACTCCTGGCACAGCGCCAGGCCGAAAGCCGGCAGTGGGAAACCATCACGCGGCCCGACGGCAGCACCTACGTGGTTCCCAGGAACCCGGAAGACAAGTCGCTGCGCTGAAAGTTCGTATCCGGGCGCCCCGCCCAGTAGCACCCGCGGCCATGCCTGCCGCTCCGTTACCCGGCTCCATTTCCCGGCTTCGGGCGTAAAATGGGGGCACTGGCTCCGGCAGGAGGCAGCAGCTCTTTGCCCCGGAAACCGGGAAGGGGGTGGAAAACAGTGGCTCGTGTAATGAGCGGATTCATGAACGCGACGGAGAGGCTCCGCTTCTTCTTCGGACCTGCCACGCAGCTGGACGCCGATTCGCCGGTAGTGCACAAACATGATGCGTTTGAGCAGGCCTCCGAAGAGGAGCTTTCGCACTTCGTGGTCGAAACGGATTCGTCCGGCCATCACTACGCTGTCCGCCGCGAGGACCTTGAGCGGGAAACCTGAGAAATAGGTGCGTAACCGGAAAAGCCGGGCCAGCCTCCGAATGAACGGAGGCTGGCCCGGCTTTTCTCGTAGGGAGGTCCGGGTTAGCGGCCGGTTCCGCCGTACACGGTGGCCTCGTTGTCGGCGTCCAGGTCGAAGGCCTTGTGGATCACGCGTACCGCTTCATCCAGCAGGTCAGCGTGGGTGACCACGGAGATGCGGATTTCAGAGGTGGAGATCATGTTGATGTTGATGCCGGCGTCGGACAGCGCCTTGAAGAAGGTGGCGGAAACGCCGGGGTGGGAGCGCATGCCCGCACCGATGAGGGAGAGCTTGCCGATCTGCTCGTTGTATTCGATGCTCTCGAAGCCGATCTGGTCCTGCGCGGCGTGCAGGGCGGCCAGGGCGTCGGCGCCTTCCACGATGGGCAGGGTGAACGAGATGTCCGTCCGGCCCGTCCCGTGCGTGGACACGTTCTGCACGATCATGTCGATGTTCGAGTGCGCGTCGGCGATGACCTGGAAAATGGCGGCGGCCTTGCCGGGGATGTCCGGGACGCCCACAACCGTGACCTTGGCTTCGGAACGGTCGTGCGCAACGCCGGAGATGATTGGCTGCTCCAAGGCAACTCCCTCTTGAGTGGTGATCTTGTCTTCGGCGCTGGGGATGACCCAGGTGCCTTCATGCTGGCTGAATGAGGAGCGGACGTGCAGCGGGACGCCGAACCGGCGGGCGTACTCCACGCAGCGCAGGTGCAGGATCTTTGCGCCCGAGGCGGCAAGTTCGAGCATCTCCTCGCTGGAAATGGTGTCGATCTTCTGGGCCGAGGGCACTACCCGGGGGTCCGCGGTGTAGACGCCGTCAACGTCGGTGTAGATCTCGCAGACGTCGGCCTCGAGCGCCGCAGCCAGCGCCACGGCGGTGGTGTCGGAGCCGCCGCGTCCCAGGGTGGTGATCTCGTTGGTGGTACGGCTCATGCCCTGGAAGCCCGCCACGATGGCGATGTTGCCCTTGTCGAGGGCTGTCCGGATGCGGTGGGGATCGACGTCGATGATCCGGGCCTTGCCATGGATGCCATCGGTGATCATGCCGGCCTGGGAACCCGTGAAGGACTGGGCAGAGGCGCCGAGCTTGTTGATGGCCATGGCCAGCAGTGCCATCGAAATGCGCTCTCCGGCGGAGAGCAGCATGTCCATCTCCCGGGCGGGAGCGGAATCGGTCACCTGCGCGGCGAGGTCCAGGAGTTCGTCGGTGGTGTCACCCATGGCGGACACCACAACCACAACTTCGTTACCGGCTTCCTGCGCGTCAACCACGCGCTTGGCAACACGTTTGATGCCGTCGGCGTCAGCCACGGAGGAGCCACCGAATTTCTGCACGATGAGCTGTTTGGTCACCGCACCGCCAGCGGACAGCCCATGCTGCTGTGTTGCGTTGTGCACTTCGGTAGTGGGCGTACTCATGCGCGTACCTTCGTTGGATCGGTTCTTGAGGCCAGGCAGCCTGACGCCGGGACGGCGCGACTTTCCCGGGACAGTTTATCGCCGCCTGCAGTGAGGCGTTGAATTGTGACCGAATCTCAGCCCGCAGGAGGAGCGCCGCGGAGGGGCCGCAGGCGTACGCTCAAGGGGTCAACGTGCTCAGGACTGTGGGGGACAGGTGCGCAAAACATGGCAATAGCGCCGGAAACATCAGAACAGCCGGACGGCCAGGCTTCCTTTGGCGGTATTACAGCCCGGGCGGTGAGCAGGAGCTTCGGGGCGGTACGTGCCGTCGAGCACATGGACTTCCACGCCCCGGCCGGCAAGGTGACGGCCTTGATCGGCCCCAACGGCGCGGGCAAGACCACGCTGCTGCTGATGCTGGCATCGCTGCTGGCGCCGGACGGCGGCACCATCAGCGTGGGCGGGCTGGATCCGGCCCGGCACCGTGCAGAGGTCCGGAGCCGGCTCGGCTGGATGCCGGACACCCTGGGCGTCTGGGAGTCACTGACGGCCCGCGAAATCCTGACCCAGATGGCGCGTTTCTACCGGCTTCCCGCTCCCGGGATCGGAGAGCGGGTGGCGGACATGCTGCAACGCGTCCGGTTGTCCGACCTCGCCGACCAGCCGGCCCGGGTCCTGTCCCGGGGCCAGCAGCAGCGGCTCAGCCTGGCGCGGGCACTGATCCACGATCCCTCTGTCCTGCTCCTCGATGAACCTGCATCAGGCCTGGACCCGGGGTCCCGTGTGGAGCTGCGGAGAACGCTGAGGCAGCTTGCGGCCGAGGGCAAGGCCGTGGTGGTTTCCTCCCACGTCCTCAGTGAGCTTGACGAAATTGCGGACGGTGCCGTCTTCGTCAACAACGGGAGGACGGTGCGGCAACAAACCACCGAGGAAGCTGCGGCGTCCGGCCGGCGGTACTCGATCTCTGCGTCGGACACGGCTGCGCTCGCCGCCAAGCTCACTGAACTGGGGCTGGTGTTCCGGCAGGAGGACGGGCGCCGGCCGGGCGTGAGCCTGCTGCTCCTGAACGACGCCGATGCGGAACGGCTGCTGCGCGACCTGGTGCTTGCCGGCGTCGGAATCACGTCCTTCGCCCCGGCCTCCGGCGCCCTGGAAGAGACCTACATGAACCTTGAGGGGGAGCGGCAGTGAGCACGGTGGCGCAGAAGCGGCAGGAACCGTCCCGATCCGGCAACACCGGGGCCTACCTGGCAGGCATCGGCCATGTGGTGGCCCTCGAACTGAAACAGAGGCTCCGTTCACGCGGCTGGTACATCATGCTTGCCATCTGGTTCGTCCTGACGGCACTGGTCACGTGGCTGACCTGGGCCAGCTGGAACGCACAGCAGGCGGCCCAGCGGGCCTACGGCAGCTACATCCCGCCGGAATCAGCAGGCCCTGGATCAATGATTTTCGAGGTAGTGCTGGCGTTCGTCCTGCTCTTTGCCTTGCTGGTGGCCCCGGCCTTGTCTGCGAACGCCGTGAACGGCGACCGCACCGGCGGAACGCTTGCCATACTCCAGGTGACGCTGCTGGAACCCGGCCAGATCCTGTGGGGAAAGTTCTTTGCCGCCTGGCTGGCAGCCCTCGCGTTCCTTGTCGCCAGCACGCCGTTCCTGGTCATCGGGGTGGCGCTCGGCGGGCTGACACCGGGCCACGTGCTGGTGTCCCTGCTGATGCTCGCCGTGGAAGTGGGTGTTGTCTGCGCCTTGGGTGTCGGCATTTCGGCCCTCGCCGGCCGGACGCTCTTTTCCATCGTGGTGACCTACCTTGCGGTGGCCGGGCTGGCGGTGGGAACGCTGATTGCCTTCGGGCTGGGCGCCGGGCTCGCCCAAGGGACGGTTATGGCCAACAATGCGCAGTACCGGACTTACGAGCCGCTGGCCAACGAACCGGTCCAGCCGGAGTACACCTGCGTCGGCCCGATGCGGGAGCAGCCTGCCACCCGGACCGAACGGGTGGCCTGGCTCCTGGCAATGAACCCCTACGTGGTGGTGGCGGATGCGATCCCCTACCCGGACCGCAGCATGCAGCAAGGCTTCCCCACATCGGGTGCCATCGAGGGCATCAGCCAGGGCGCCCGCTACGCACTGGCCGGACCTGAGGGCACCTACCCGTGCGCCAATGGGGTTGTCCAGCCCGCCTACCTGAACCAGAAGACACCTCTGTGGCCGCTGGGCCTCGGGCTGCAGCTTGTGCTGTCAGGGCTCCTGATGTGGCTTGGATGGCGTGCCCTCCGGACGCCTGCCCACCGGCTGGCCCCCGGCACCCGGATCGCCTAGGAGTCTGCCGGCGAGCCGCGGCGGGGCTTGGATCTGGACAGCCCACTGTCGCTGGACCACCATGGAGGCAGTTGCTATTCAGGTGGCCGGTACCGCCCGGCCACAGCCGGGGCTGGGGCTGTCCTTCGAAAGGTGGGCTTCCCGTGGCCGATGACCAGCAGGATGGCGCCAAATCCACGCCTGAGCCCTACTTCGAGCCGATAGGGCCGCGGTCCGACGAGTGGTTCCAGCCCGCAGATGACGACGACGGCGGCGAGCCCCGGCGCCGGGGGCCGGGCCTCGGGGCTGCGGTACTTGCGGCTGCAGCCGACTGGGCCGCAAGCCTGGGGACCCTGCGTTTCTGGGCAGTGGCAGTTGGGTCGCTTTGCGCCACCTGGGTCGTCGTCGCTGGCCTGGTCCTCCTGCCCGGACCTGACGGGGACTCAGCTGAATGGATGCCCGTCCCAATGCTCACCTACGTGCTGGCGTCGTCGTTGCTTCCGGCCTCGGCCGCCCTGACGGCGGTTCATTGGGGAATGTCCGCCCAAGGAGTGGCAACCGGCCCGGAACACGGCCGCAGCCTTTCCACGGCAGTGCTCGCCGGTGCGCTGCGCAGCCTGGTATTCGCCCTGCTCGTCCTGTTGACGCTGCTGATGCAAGCGGCTGCCGCCGGCCTGCCCGGAAACGTAGCGGCCATTTCGGCCGGCCTGGCAGCGGTCGAAGGTGCCATCTTCGTTGGCATGGGGGTGGCGGTTGCAGCACTGGCGCGCCACAGGTTCGTGAGCAGGCTGGCGGGGTGGTCGCTGGCTTTGTTCCTGGTTGTGGGGACAGTTGCGGCCACCTCCCTCCTGGTCCCGGCCGTGCGGTCAGAGGAGCCGGTGACGGTGGCCCTCAACGTGGTGCGCGCAGCGGACGGAACTCCCGTGGCCTATGAGTGCAGCGGTATTCCGGCCGGGACCGTCGAGGTCCACCGGACGGAACGGATCACCTGGCTGGCCACTGCCAGCCCAACCGTGGTGTTCGTTGCACTCGCCGGCCAGCCGGGCGCCGGCGCCGAGCTGCTCGGATGGCTTTCGGCGGCGCTGCAGGAAGCGGCGGACGGTACCGCGGTTCCCTGTGTCAATGGTGAACCGCGAAGCCAGGACTCCCCGCGGTTGCCGTTGGCAGCGCTGGGCCTTCTCCTCCAGGCAGGCGTGGCAGCCGCCCTGCTGGCCGCTGCCCGCGCTGCTGCTGCGGCCCGCCGTCGAAACGCGCCGCAAGGTGCCTAGCGGCGCTGGTTGACCGCTTGCGGATCAGGTCAGCGCGTTGCGGCGGCCTTCGAAAGCACGTCCCAGGGTGACCTCATCCGCGTACTCAAGGTCTCCGCCAACGGGAAGGCCCGATGCCAGCCTGGTGACCGTGATGCCGATGGTCTTGAGCATTCGGGCCAGATAGGTGGCCGTTGCCTCTCCCTCGAGGTTGGGGTCGGTGGCGATGATGACTTCCTGGATGGCGCCGTCGTTCAGCCGGGTCAGCAGTTCACGGATCCGCAGTTGCTCCGGTCCGATGCCGGCGATCGGGTTGATGGCCCCGCCCAGCACGTGGTAGCGGCCGCGGAACGAACGCGTGCGCTCCACCGCCAGTACGTCCTTGGACTCCTCCACCACGCAGATGACGGCGGGATCCCGGCGGGGGTCGCGGCAGATATTGCAGAGCTCCTGCTCGGTGACGTTTCCGCACACGGTGCAGAACTTGACCCGGTCCTTGACGGTGGTGATCGCGTCCACCAGCCGTTTCATATCCTGGGGATCCGCTTCAAGGATGTGGAACGCCAGCCGCTGTGCGGACTTGGGACCCACGCCTGGAAGGCGTCCAAGCTCATCGATCAGCTCCTGGACAGCACCTTCGTACACAGTTTCCTCTTTAGCTTGGAATGGACAGCGGGTCGTGCAACAGCGGTTCCATCCGGTTCACGCCGGACAGCGGGGTCAGTACCGGGGCGGGAGGGGGCTTCCGTCCGCGGAGCGCTCCTCGATCAGCTTTCCGCCCAGAATACGCTCCACCGCTGCACGGCCGAACACCCCGGACTCCTCGATGGTCTCATCGTCGGCGCTCGGAATGTCCTGGACGTAGGTGGCCGCCGCCACGGCTGCGCGTGCCGGGGCCTTGGCCCGCCCGGCTTCAGCTTCGGGGCTGTTGGACAGCCGCTGGTACAGGCTTTGCCGGCTACCGGTTCCCGGTGCAGGGGAAACGGCCGGAGATGGTGCGCCGGCCCTGGACGGGACGGCGGCGGGAGCAGCCGAAGGAGCCTGCCGCGCCGGG
>NZ_JBNHFD010000008.1:0-78065 GCF_059089865.1 Arthrobacter sp. Y3221157 | reverse complement strand
CAGCGCGGCCAGCAGCACAGCCGCTGCCCGCTGGGCCCCGGAGGCTGTGGCAAACCAGCGGGTTCGGCCGCGGACCGGAGCGGAGGCGGCTGAGCTGCCCGGCAGTGGCGTCTTGTCGCCCGCGGACCGCTTGCTGAGGAGGGAGGCAACCATTACAGGACCACCTCCCGGCGGCGGGGACGGGGGTCGATGGCGGCCGAGCCCAGGTCAACGGCCGTGTTAAGGGCGACGACGAGGAGGGCCAGTGCCACGGCCGTGGCCTGGATCATGGGGATGTCACGCCAGAAAATCGCGTGCACGAGGGCGTGCCCCAGGCCCGGCCAGGCGAAGAGGCTTTCGACGATGACCACGCCTTCGATCAGGAGCAGCACCTGCACCCCAACATAGGCGATCAGGGTCACCCCAGTGTTCCGCAGCACGTGCCGGAAGAACACCAGGCGGGCGCTGAGGCCTTTGGTCTGGGCGAAGTGGACGTACCCGGATTCCCTGACCTGCACCACGGTGTCGCGGGTGACGCGGGCGAAGAGCCCGGAGAGGCCCACGGCAAGGGTGGCTGCCGGCAGCACGATGTTGCCTGCTTCACCGTGGCCTGCGGCCGGCAGCACCCCAAGGTGGACGGAGAAAACCAGGATCAGGACCAGGCCGAGGAGGAACGGCGGAAGCGCACGTGCTCCGGAGACCCAGAGGTTGGTGATCCGGTCCATTGCGCCGCCGGGTTTGGCGGCGGCCAGGGCTCCGGCGGTGGCGCCGGTGGCAAAGGCGATGGCCAGCGCTGCCACGGCGAGCTGGGTGCTGCTGGACAGGTAGAAGGCCAGTTCCCCGGCGACGTCGGCCCCTGTCACCAGGGAGGTTCCGAGGTTGAAGGTCAGCAGGTCGGCGATCCAGTCCAAAAGCTGCTGCCAGACGGGGCGGTCCAGTCCCAGTTCAGCGCGGACGCTGTCCGCTGAGGCCGCGGTGACCTGGTCGTAGCCGTAGCGGCCGGCGGCGATGCGGAAGGCGATGTCGCCGGGCAGGTTCTGCACAATGGCGAAGCACGCTGTGGAGACCAGCAGGACGACGGCGGCCGCCTGGACGGTGCGTTGGCGAAGGATGCGGGCTGCAGGTCCGGAAAGGACCTGCAGCCTCGCTGCGGGTGTGTGCACGGAAGTTCTTTCCCCTTTTACTTGGCCCAGCTGAGGTCCGTGAGCCGCCAGGAGCGTTCCAGCGGGTCAAGCACCAGGCCGTCAACCCTCTTGCTCACCACGGCGCTCTGGCGGTACCAGGCGACGGGGATCACGGGCAGTTCGGCGTGCAGGATTTCGGTCACCGTCCGTCGGTTCTCCTCCGGGCTGCCGGTGCCGGTGGCCATGGTGGCCAGTGTCGAGGTCAGCTCTGCATTGTTCCAGCCCATGGCGCCGTAGTCCGCGCCGTCCGGGGCGAAGTCGTCCGCGAGGGTCACCAGTGCGTCGGGCACGAGTGCGTAGTTCCGGGAAAACAGTGCCAGTTCCAGGGAACCGTCCTGGTGGCCTGCGGGGATCTCGCTGGAGTTGCCGATCTTCACGTCAAGGGCAATGCCCAGGTCTTTGAGCTTCGCCTGGATGGCGGTGGCCAGCAGAGGCAGCTCGGGCCGGTCGGGGAAGGTGCGCAGGCTGATCGAGAATTTCCGGCCATCGCGCTCCAGGGTGCCGTCACTTCCGGGTGCCCAGCCTGCCTCGGTGAGCAGTTTGCGGGCTTCTTCCATGTTGTGGGTCAGCGGCGCGGCGTTGTCCTGGTGCCATTCCGGCAGCGACGGCGGGAACAGCTGGGTGGCGGCCATCTCAGGGTCCCGGAGCAAAGCTGTTGCCATCGCTTCGCGGTCCAGGGCCAGGCTCAGGGCCTGGCGGACCCGGACGTCCCCCAGGATTTCGTGGCCCGCGTTGACCTTCAGCAGGATGCTCCGTGGGAGGGTGACCTGTTCGATGTCCTGCTTGCCGGCCTGCCTGATCCGCTGCAGGCTGGTGGGGTCCATCCCGAAGGTCACATCGGCCTGGCCGCTTTCGGCCATCAGTGCACGGCTTTCGGACCTGCCTACTGCCTGGTAGTGGACTTCGGTGATGGCCGGCTTTTCGTCCTTCCATTGCTCGGAGACAGCCAGCTCAATGGTGCCCGGCTGCTCCAGGCGGGTCACCTTGTAGGGGCCGGAGCCCACCACGTCGGTGACCGTCCGGTCGGCCGCATACGAGCTGGGGGCGAGAATCTGTGTGCTGGTGTGGGCCAGCACGGCGGGCAGCGGGGCGTAGGGCTGCCCCAGGTCCACGCGCACCGCGCCGTCCTCGGCCGTGACGGCCTTCACCGGGACAGCGGAGAAGGGGCTGCCGGCTTTGGCCCGGGCGGTTTCCAGTGCAGCGGCGGCGGCCTCTGCCGTGACGGGGGTCCCGTCGTGGAAGCTGGCACCCTCGCGGAGGGTGAAACGCCAGGAGAGGTTGTCCGGGGAAGCCTCCCAACCGGTGGCGAGCCCCGGCCGCAGTGCCCCCTGGTTGTCGGCGTCCACCAGGGTTTCGGCAACCTGCAGGCGGGTGAAGAACCCACCGCTGGTTGAGGGGTCCAGGCTGTGCAGCTCGAACTGCCCCACCACCTTCAACGGCTGCTGCGGAGCCTCGCCTTTGGTCGCGCCTTCCCCCGCGCAGCCGGCCAGCATCATTACCGCGGCCGCTGAGGCCCCGGCCATTCTCATCGTGCGCCCAAGCATGGTCCGCTCCTCTTATATCGCCAAATGTTCAAGTTCCAACGCGCCATCTTACTTGCAAATGATTATCATTACTAAGTGAGTAGTGGCGGGTGGCGCCGGGAACGGGCAGTAGGAGCTTAGGCCTCGCCCCTGTCCTCACAGCCGGCGCAGACGCCGAGGAGTTCAACGGCGTGTGAGACGACGGTGAAGCCATGCTGGCGGGCGGTCCGATCTGCCCAGCGCTGGACGGCGGTCTCGGTGACTTCCACGGTGTATCCGCACTGGCGGCACACCAGGTGGTGGTGGTGTTCCTGGCGCTGGCAGCGGCGGTACCGGGTTTCGTTGTCTTCGCTGCGCAGCACATCCACTTCGCCTTCCCGGGCCATGGACTGCAGAAGCCGGTACACCGTGGCCAGGGCCACCGATTCCCCGTCCTCGCGCAGTTTTGCGTGCAGCTGCTGCGCGCTGCGGAACTCCGGCGTGCGCTTCAGCAGCTCATCAAGCGCGCAGCGCTGCCGGGTCCGGCGCTCCACCCTAGGCGTCCTCGTGAAGCCGCAGATCGTCGTCGGCATCCAGGTGCGGGCCGGAGGCCTGCTTCGGCCGCGGAAGGAGGGGTCGCACCAGGGCCACAACAGCGTAGACGCCGATAGCGAGGACCACGATGGTGGCCCCGGGGGACAGCCGGTGGAAGTACGTGATGGACAGCCCCGTAACGCAGACCGCGGCACCAATGATCATGGCGGTGCCCATCGTGGCACGGAAGGATTTGGCGGTCAGTTGGGCGATGGCGACCGGTACGATCATCAGCGCCGAGACGAGCAGGACCCCTACCACCCGCATCGACACGGAAACCGTCAGGGCTGCCAGCACTGCGATGAGGATGTTCAGTGCCCGCACGGGAAGGCCGGTGGCGCGGGCGAATTCCTCGTCATGGCTCAGGGCGAAGAGGGCTGGCCGCAATCCCAGGCCGATGCCCAGGATGAGCACGGCCAGGCCGGCGGCGAGCCAGACGTCCAGCGCCGTGACGGTGGAGATGGATCCGAACAGATAGCCGGTGAGGTTGGCCGCGGTGCCGCCGGCCATCCCGATGAGGAGCACTCCGCCGGCGATGCCCCCGTAGAAGAGCAGGGCAAGGGCCACGTCACCGCTGGTCTTGCCCTTTTCCCGCACCACTTCGATCAGCACCGCCCCGATGATGGCGGCGACGACGGCCCCAGGCACAGCGAGCAGGTCGTGGGGGGTGAGCCCTGCCGCGCTTCCGGCGAGCCAGCCCATGGCCACGCCTGTCAGGGCGACGTGCCCGATCCCGTCCCCCAGCAGGGCAAGGCGCCGCTGGACCAGGTAGGTGCCCATGACGGGCGCCGAGATGCCAACAAGCACAGCGACCATGAGGCCGCGCTGCATCAGCGGGCTGGCGAGCATGGTTGCCATGGCGTCGAAGAAAGCCATCACCACTCCGATCGCAGGTCAGGGACGGTATGTCCGGGCAGGGGAGGATCGGCGTGCGCGTGGACGTGGTCATGGTCCGGGTGGTCGTGGCCGGGCGCGGCTGCGGGCGGCGGGCCGTCGAATATGACCCGTCCGCGGCGCAGCACCACGGCCCGCTCCACCATGCCGGCCAGTTCGCCCAGTTCGTGCAGCACCACCAGGATGGTGGTGCCCCGTCCACGCATCCGCTCCAGGGTGCGGGCGAGGGCCTCCTTGGAGGCCCGGTCGATTCCCGCCAGGGGCTCATCGAGGATGATGAGATCCGGGTTCCGCACCAGGGCGCGGGCGATCAGCACGCGCTGCTGCTGGCCGCCGGAGAACACCTGGACGCTTTCATGGGCGCGGTCGAGCAGTCCCACCTGCTCCAGCGCCTCAAGTGCTTTCCGGCGGGCAGCGCGGCCGGTCCGCAGCCGCCGGTTGTCCAGCAGTCCGGAGGCCACCACTTCGACGGCGGTGGCGGGCACCCCGGAGCTTGGCCCCAGCCGCTGCGGGACGTAGCCCACGCGGGACCAGGGAACTGAGCGGCGGGCTGCGGTGACGTCCGCGCCGTAAATCTCGGCGGTTCCTGAGGTTACCGGGACGATGCCCACCAGCGCCTTGACCAGGGTCGATTTACCGGAGCCGTTGGCTCCGAGCAGCGCAACGGCCTCACCTTCAGGGACGGTGAGGTCGATGCCGTGCAGGATGGTCCCGCTTTCCACGGACACCTGCAGTTGCCGTGTCCGGATGGGAGGCTGGTGGGCGGCCACGGTCTAGGCGCACTCCAGGGCGGTGCGCAGGGCTTCGAGGTTGCTGCGCATCACTTTTTCGTAGTCTGAACTGTTGTCTGTCAGCCCTTCGAGCGGGTCCAGGACCGCAGTCTTGACGTTCAGGTCGGCGGCGAGTGTTTCCGCGACCTTGGGGTTGACCAGGGTCTCGGTGAAGATGGTGCTCACCCCTTCATCCTTGACCACCTGGCCGATTTCGGCCAGCCGTGCCGGTGACGGTTCGGTATCCGGTGCCAGGCCCGAAATGCCGGCCTGGGTCAGGTCATACTTGTCCGCGAGGTAGCCATAGGCCTCGTGGGAGACGACGATGGTGCGGGTCTTGCAGGTCTTCAGGCCCTGGCTGAAGTCCTCATCCAGTGCAGTCAGTTTCCCGGACAGGGTTTCGGCGTTGGCCTCATAGACGGCGGCGTTGGCCGGGTCGGCTTCGGCCAGTTCCTCGGCCACAGCGTGGGCCGTGTGGGCCAGGCGTTCGGGGTCGAGCCAGAAGTGCAGGTCCTGGCCTTCCTCCGAGTGCGCTTCCTCGGCGTGGCCTTCTTTTGAGTGGGCTTCCTCGGAGTGGCCGGCTTCCGTTTCCTCCGCGTGCCCGTGTTCCGCCGCGGCTTCGGTGTGGGTTTCCGTGCCGTGGTCATGTTCGGAGTGTCCGGCGGGGAGGGTTGCTTCCTCCGAGACGTCCAGGGCCCGGGCGGGGGACGCCTGCTTGATGGCTTCATCGACGGCGGGCTGGAAGCCGGACAGGTACACCACGGCGCCGGCGTTTTCCAGGGAAGCCACGGCTGCCGGGGAGAGTTCGAGGTCGTGGGGCTCGGTCCCCGGAGGGGTGAGTGATTCAACCTCCACCTTGTCTCCTCCCACCTGCTCCACCACGTACTGGAGGGGGTAGAAGGACGCCATGACCTTCAAGGGCGCAGCGTCTGCGCCGGACGTGCCCGAAGGGGAAGCCTCCCCGGAGCCGGGAGCACAGGCCGTCAGTGAAAGGGCGGACAAAAGGGGCATAGCGAGAACAAGCCGGGTACGGGGTTTCATGACACTGATTCTCAAGTAAATGAGAATCAGTGTCAATTGACGCCGATAGGTGGGGTCCGGTCCTGGCGCCCCGTCCGGTGGTCAGTGTTCGTCGTAGTGGTCCCCGTGTTCGGCATGGCGGTGGCCGTCGTGGAGGTAGTCCACGTGGTCGCCATGGGGAGCCGTTTCATGGTGGCAGTCCCCGCTTCCGTGCCGGTGCTCGCCGGCCGTATGTTCTGCCGGATCGTCGTGTTCGTCGTAGTGGTCCTCGTGGGCGGCGTGGCGGTGGCCGTCGTGCAGGTAGTCCACGTGGTTCCCGTGCTGGACGGTTGCATGGGTGCAGCCACTTTCTCCGTGCGTGTGCTCAGTGAGGGTGTGTTCTGCCTTGACTTCCTCGGTCATGATGGCTCCTTCAATGCCAGTCATTCATTGTGGCTGTTGGGGTGCGGTTGCCCGCTGAGGGCGATGGTGTCACGGATGACGTGGGCCAAATATACGCTTATGGGCTTTCGAGGAACAGGGGACGCGTCAGCGTGCTAGTTGATAATGAGAATCTTTCTCATGTAGGATCTGGGCCATGCCTGTGACTGTTGTGAGCTCCCTTGACATCCTTAGCCGCCAACAGGCGTGCGCCGCGCTGGCGGCCGGATCGCCCGGTGCCCTTGTCATCCTTCATGACCTGTTGGAGGACGGCGTTGTGGTCCGCCGGGTCTACCAGGACGGCCGATGCATCGAGCGGGAGGAATCTACCCTGGAGCATGGCTGCCTCAGCTGCACCGTGCGGCTGGACATCGTGCCAGCCGTGGCCCGGCTGCTGAGGTCGGGTCCGCGCATCTTTTTGGGTTTGCCTCCCGCGGTAGCCTCACAAACCGCGGTGCAGGCCCTCCGCAAGGGTCTTGGGAACTCCCTGATGGTTGACTCGGTGGTGCTGGCCTGTGCCCCTGACGCTGTGGAGGACCAGATCTGGGACCATCACACGCTGTTCGAGTCCGGGTTTACTCCCGTCCCGGAGGATGACCGGACCCCGGGGGAGTTCCTGATGGGGGAGCTGCTGTTCAACGATTCGGTGGTGCTGGCCGATCCGGCCCTGGTGCCGGTGGATGCGCAGGCGCGTGCCCGGGGTGTCCAGCTGATCAAGGAGCTGGCGCCGCACGCCGCCGTCACCGAAAGCGGCGGGGACATCCGGCTGGGGAGGCATAATCTTACGGACGCCGCAGCCCGGACAGTGCCAGGCTCGGTCCGTGTCCCCGTTGCCTCCTCTGCGCCGTTCACCACGGTGGTGCAGAAGGTTGAGCGTCCCCTGCACCCGGAACGTTTCCGGCATGCCCTGGCAGCGCTCGCCCAGGGGTGCTGCTGGCTGCGCGGACGGATCTGGGTGGCGTCAGCGCCGGCCTGCCGGATCTCCATTCAGGGCATTGGGCCACGTGTCTGGCTGGAAAACACGGGCCCGTGGCAGGCCGGACGGTCTTCCCTGCCCGGTGTGCCGGCTGCGGAACCGCACGGCGCCGCACTGGAATGGCATCCCGAATTCGGTGACCGGGGAACCGTCCTGGCCGTCACCGGCGATGCCCTGGACGCCGCCGAAATCGGAGCACTGCTGAAGGCATGCGAGCTGACGGAAACGGAGATGGCGTCCGGCACCACCTCTTTCCCTGATCCTTTCGGACTGAACTAACCAACCAACGGAAACATCACTGAGGAGCACACCATGAAGGTAAGAAATTCGCTGCGGGCACTGAAGAAGATCCCGGGTGCGCAGATTGTCCGCCGCCGCGGCCGTACTTTCGTCATCAATAAGAAGAACCCGCGCATGAAGGCACGCCAAGGGTAAGCCGGCCCGAACAATTCTTCTGCCTCCGGCGCCTCCGGACGGTATGACCACAACAGCTGATAAGGAACACGTCATGCCTAAGAGCAAGGTACGGAAAAGAGCGCAGCAGAAGCTGGTGCTGGAACGGCAGAGTGAACAAGCGGAGCCTGCTGGATGTCCAACCAGCTGCTGCCCGCCGCCCGCTCGCCAAAGCTCCAAAGGCTAGGGCCAGGCACAGTCGGCGTGGCCTACGGGCAGAGCCGGTCCAAAGTCTCTTGGAGGGCGGAGACCATCTGGTCATCCCACAGGTTCAGCTTGTCATCCGTCTCCGGATCCTCAAGGGGTGTGGGCATTGGGGGCGGGATCAGGGTCATGGTGGCTTGATACCGTCCGTCTGTGCTGGCGACCGAGGCGGTGCGGTAGGTCCAGAATCTGCCCGTACCGCCGAATCGGTGCTTGTCGTCGCAGTCCTGGTTCCACTTCCAGAGCCCGAGGCCGAGCAGCGGAAAGACCTCGGTCTTGGTCATTTCCTCCAGTGAGCCTGGCGATAGGAGGTCTCCACGGAACAGGGCTGCGTAGAAGTCGTTGATATCGGACATGGTGGAAAGCGCTCCGAAGGCAGGTGACCCCAGAATGCCCGGGGCTTCGGTGATATCGAGGCGTTCGCCGCCGTAGGTGATGTAGCCCCGTATGACGGAGGGGTTGGCGGCTGTGGCCGGATCAAGGGACGTGCTCTCCAGTTTGAGCGGATCAATGACGTCCGCCCGCAGCACCTCGGTAAACGGCTGCCCCCGCAGTTTCTCTACGAGCTGGCCGAGCGCCATGTAGTTGGAATCGGAATAGCGGAAGGAGCCCACGTCCCGGGCGTCCCATGGCAGTTGGGCTGTCAGTTCCAGGGCCCGTTGGGTACTGATGTCTTCTGTGACGACCCGTGGGACGTCGTCGGCGGTTTTCTCGGTGACCTCTTGGAAGGAGTGCATGCCGGATGTGTGTCCCAGGAGTTGCCGGACGGTGATAGGTCCGGGCGGCTTGAGGACAGTGGTGAAACTGTCCAGGATGCCATTCACCGGATCGTCCAGACCGATCAGGCCGTCCTCCACCAGCTTCATGACCGAGACGGCGGTCATGGACTTGGTGATACTGGCGACGAACACCTGGTCCTCGGGCGTCGCCGCTTCCTTTGACTCCAGGTTGCGGACGCCGTAGGCCCGGGACCATATTTCTCCCGGCCACCTGACTTCCGCCACCACAGCAACTGAGCCCTGGTCAACAAAAGCGCGCATGGTGTTATCGATTGACCCGGTGGGAGGCGGCGCGCTGCCAAGGGAAACGGGGGCGGGAGCCGGCTCTGAATAAGTACACGCGCCCAGAGCCAGCGCCATCGCAGCCAACGCGCTGAGAAGGGGCACTCGGGATGTTTTCATGACGCCGCCAGATGTCCATGGCAAGAGAGCTGAAAGGGCGGCCGCAGGACGCAGCACAGCCTTCCGGTCAGGAATTAGAAGGCCAAGCGGCCATCGCCCGGTACGGTCAACCGGCTGGGTGACCGTGGCTGCAGGTGTTTTCCCCCGGCAAAAGGTCGTGACCCTGAATGCAGGTGGCTGAGGGAGGGGGCGGAGTATCGTGCGCCAGGAAAAAGAGGCTGCTGTGGCCGTCGGCGATGGCGGCGTCCTCGCGCTTCAACCAGGATGTCCGCTGGGGGCCCTCTTTAGCCTCACTTTTGTGGAAACGGTGGCTGTTCCTGAATGGGTTACCGACCACGGCTGACCGCGACCTTTCCAACGACCCGTCCCTGCAATGCAGTGATTTCCGGTACCACGAGTATAGGCTCGCACCCCTTTTGACGACAGAGACGCTGGCGCAACCCCCGGAAGCAGGTAAATCCGGCCCAGAAGACAGGTATTCACTACTGCTGACCGTGGGTCTGCCTCGTCTATAGACTCCGATTCCAGCCGACTTCGCTCGGAAAATGCAGGAGGATCTGATGGCGTTCAGAACAACATTGGCCCGGCCGCGTGCCGCCTTCATCAGTGCCGTCCTGGCAGCCCTCATGCTGGTCGGCAATCTCCCGGCAAATGCCCAGGGCGGGGTGACCTCCACCATCCCGGTCGGGACGTCTCCGAGGGGTGTTGCGTTCACTCCGGACGGGTCGAAAGCCTACGTCACAAACGGCGGCACGGTGTCGGTCATCGCTGTGGCGTCAGGCACGGTGACTTCCACGATCCCGGTCGGGCCGGCTTCGTACGGTGTTGCCTTCACCCCGGACGGGTCGACAGCCTACGTCGCCAACTTCGGTTCCGACACGGTGTCGGTCATCGCTGTGGCGTCGGGCACGGTGACCTCCACGATCCAGTTCAGGTTCGGGTCTGGCCCGTACGGTGTTGCGTTCACCCCGGATGGGTCGGCAGCCTACGTCACCAACTACAGTGCCGGAACTGTGTCGGTCATCGCTGTGGCGTCGGGCACGGTGACCTCCACGATCCCGGTCGGGACGGGTCCGTCCGGTGTTGCGTTCACCCCGGACGGGTCGGCAGCCTACGTCACCAACTTAGGTTCCGGCATGGTGTCGGTCATTTCTGTGGCGTCGGGCACGGTGACCTCCACGATCCCGGTCGGGTCGGGTCCGTCCGCTGTTGCGTTCACCCCGGACGGGTCGGCAGCCTACGTCACCTCCTACGGTTCCGGTACGGTGTCGGTCATTTCTGTGGCGTCGGGCACGGTGACCTCCACGATCCCGGTCGGGCCGTATCCGGTCGGTGTTGCGTTCACCCCGGACGGGTCGACAGCCTACGTCACCAACGCCAGTTCCAACACGGTGTCGGTCATCAACGTGAACTCGGCACCCCCGGTGTTCACCGCGAGCACACCCCCGGCCAAAGCGACCACCCGTACCGCCTACAGCTACACGTTCGCAGCCACGGGTGAGCCGGCACCGACCTTCCACGTGTCCTCCGGTGCACTGCCCGCAGGGCTGAGCCTGGACTCCAGCACGGGGGTCCTTTCCGGGACTCCGACCAAGGCTGGCAAGGCGACGTTTACGGTTACCGCCACCAACGGCGTCAGCGCTGATGCGACCACCGGCCCCATCACAATCACCGTGACCAAGGGCAAGGTTCGCTGAGAGGTCTCGTTCCGCGTGGGGGGGCCGGGTGGCTACCGGCCGCCATAGGCGCGTTTGGGGCCAGTAAGCAGCTGGTGGCGCACATCCGGGACCAGGGCCTGGGCCTGTGGGAGGCCATGCAGGAGGAAACACGGAGCAGGCGCGGCTCTGCAAACCAACGATCATGCCGAAGGATTTCGGGCGTTCCAGGAGAAGCGGGAGCCCCAATTTCGGGGATGAGCCCGTGGAGATCAGACAGGGCTGAGGCACAGCTCCGCGTCCCAGACTCAGCCTTGGGGCCGTTCTGTATCTCTAGGGTCGTGAGACGCCGAAAGGTTGCGTGGACGGATGTGGGATACGGGCCATAGATGGGAAGGTTCTGAGGATCTGCCGAACCACGCTCATCGTTGTGATTGGCAATGCTGCGTTAACGTGGTTGGGCTCGTCGGGCGGCAGCGGTTGAATCTCGGAAGAGTTTGGTGTTCACGTACGCCATCGGCCCGTGGAGGTAGCTCGACAAAACCCGCTCGCCGGAGGCGGTGAGCTCGTAGATTTTGCGCTTGGCGCCGGTGCCCACGACAGATTCCTGGCTATGGGTGATGAGGTTTAGGCCTTCCACTCGCCGTAGGGCCCGGTGCATGCTCTGCTCGTCCACCGCCAGGTGGCCCTCGCTAAGGTCGATAATGAAGCTCCGGATTTGTCCGGACCACCGCGGTTCTTCAGATAGGGCTAGCAAGATGAAGAGCATCAGGGTGCTCTTTTTGTGAGTATCGGTCCAGGCGGCGAGGACTTTGCGCTCATAGTCGGACAGTTCGTCTGCTGTCTGTTCAGACCTCGACATGCTCATAACCTCTGCTGAGCATGGCGCCGATCGTATGCACCAGAAGCCCAGCCCCCCACAGTACGCTCATCGAAAACAGTGGACCGGACCACCCCTGCTGCAGCACCTCACCGCGTCCGCTAACCATCAGGATCCACGCGTGTACCCAGAAACTGCCGTTGATGATCAGGAAAGCGACAGCGTGGGCGAAGTAGGTTGCGTACGCGCGTTGGCGCAACGCGGTCGCATTCCTCATTGCGAACACCACCATATAGAGCGCCACTGCGGCCAGCAGCAGCATGGTGCCGGCCGTGATCTGTCCGTCCGCAACGAGGGCTGTAAATCCTTGGACAATCAGAACCCCCATTACCAGGGCTCCCGTGTAGCGGGCGAGTGTTTGATTCGTGATCGGGATGATGCCGTCGGGTCGGGTTTTCATACTAAGCTCCTTAGTAGACTATAGGTATAGTACCTTTGGTTATTACCTCAGTCCAGTGAGAATGGGCCCCGGCTCGACCTGCTTGTCCCGCATGCCGAACGCTTGCTCGCTGAGGGAGCTCGTTACCTAGTGCGTGAATCTCCGCCTGGTGGCGATTCTCGTAACTATGTCTTTAGGCAAGGCCTCTAAGACTTCTCTCGGATCTCCCTGACGATCCCGCCGCGAGAGTGCTATCTGTTGGCCGAGTAGGAGCGGTCGAAAACGACCCTCTTTGAATGCGCTTTCGAGCGCAGCCAGGGGAGCGGATGGAGCGGGCTAATTTTGCCGCTGCCTGAGCGGCCAATTGGGGTAAGTCATCAAGTTAAGTCCTACTCAGCGGTAAGGAAACCTTCACGGATCAACCGGCACCGGCATAAGAGCGGAGTGGGGAACGAGAAAGCCAGACCGAGGGGTGCCGGCGAAAAATCACGTCAGCCTGCGGCCGGAGTAGCGAGGAGTTCGAAATAGCAGGAGAATGACACCGCGTTTCTAGCGCATCCCATCTGGATGACCGGCGTCGAGCGGCAGAGACACAGCAGGAAGATCAATTTTTGCGCAGGGCGGGGCTAGGCTCTTTCATCACCTCCAGGCGGGAACACGTCACGTCTGCTTAGATCGATTTGGGCCTGGCTGCGCTAAATAGGGGAGGCCGGAGGGGTAGTTTGCCTCCCACCCTGTCTATCGTTGGGAACCTTATTCAGAGTTTCTGGCTGTGCAACCCGCAGCTAGTTCCTTGCATCCACGAGGTTTTGGACGATTGCGGCGAGTATCCGAAGTACTTGCTGTTCAGATGGCGGAAAGCTCCGGGGTTGCTGGTCGATGATGCATAGGGTACCGATGTTCCAGCCCCGCGGCCCATGCAATGGATAGCCGGCGTAGAAGCGGATATGGGGCTCGCCGGTAACGAGTGGGTTGGAAGAGAAGCGCTCACTGGTGAGCGTGTCGTTGATGATGAGCATTGAGTTGTGTTCCACGGTGGCCGCGCAGAGCGCGACTTGCCTGGGAGTCTCCTCGCGGAGGGGCCCGATGACAGACTTGAGGTACTGGGTGTCTGCGTCTATCAGCGACAAAGAAGCAGCCCCGACATTAAAGAACTTTCTGGTGGCAGCGACGATCCGGTCGAAAGCTTCCTCCGGACCGGTATCTAACAGGCCCGTTCTGTGCAGTGATTTCAGGCGTTCTGTCTCGGCTTGTTCGGGCGTAAGAAGGAACCTGCCAGCGGCTCCAAGCGACGAGAGCCCATGCTCCAGGATCCTCTTCTTGTTGGCTGGGTACGGCTCGGGCCGTCCGAGCTGTATGTGGTGTGCGTGGTCGTAATGTGGTCTTGCTGCGAGACGGTAACCGTTCCTGCCACCAGGGTCGTGTTCAGCTTTGGACTGGGTGTGGGTGCCATGGATGTATGTGTCTACCTCGAACTTCGACCAGCGGGAATGACCGGAAGTAGCGGGCAGGAGTTTTCGGGGATCTATACCGAGCGTGGCGGCGAGCTCAAGCCGGCGCTGCAGTTCCTCATCCATGAATCCACCTCCAACAAGGTCTCGTCTCACTTATCCGAAACATCAACGCTAATAAGGCTACTTACTACTTTGCCCCTCGGGCTAGTCGTGGGTCTAGAAAACTCACTTCCGCTTGCCACGGGCTGCACGCTGTCAATCAGTGGCCCATCCGCAGTGAAGGTAGGTCTGCCGCCTTGGTTTTAGGTAGGTACGGTTGGGCTGCAGGAACGGGTATTGCCTACTCGTGATTCGCCCTTCAGCTGGTTGTTGACTGGAAGTGCCGGCGAGGATGGGGAGTTTGCCACTTCGGCTCACGCTCCGGAACGTCGCCGGCACCACCATTGCGGCGGCTGAAGCAATGAGTCCCCGGCGGGGCCGGATCGGCTCAGGAACGGCGGAACCCATGCGAGCCAGATTGTCCACAGGAGACGGCATGAACCTCGCGGCCTGTCCCCACCAATTCGTTGGCCGATGCGATGACTGTTCCGCGTCGACGGGCCTGGAAGAATCCGACCAGATGGTGACGGATGAAGGCGGAACCACGTTCTCCGCCGAGTCAGGCACTCACCCGCCCACATAGGTGCTCCTTAACCCGGTTCAGGTCTCGGACATCGAGGGCAGCATTTGAGTCTGCGGGACACATTTCCGCAGGTGAGGCGCGATTTGAGATAAAAGGAACCCAATCTTGACTGAAGCTTGAGTCCCGCTTGCAGGGATCTTTATCCCCGTTGGAAAGAGTAGAAGAGGCCGGAGTCCGCCGGCCAAAAAACACAGCGTCGGCCGTAGGTGGCCGATCCATGCTCAAAACTACTCCGGGGGCTTATTTGTCTGAGATTTTGCAGGAAGAAGTCGTTGCCAACGAAAGCGGTGTAAGCCGCCGCAGGGTAGTCGCAGGTGTTGCCTGGTCACTGCCGGTGATTGCAACCGCCATTGCCGCGCCGGCCGCAGCAGCGTCCGGGATTTCGGCAATCACACTCCTAAGTGCTGCTTCCACTATCAGCCTCACCAGTTCAGCCACCGGTCAAGGTACCAGCCGCCCGGGCACGGGCCCGGCGAATTTCCAGATCATCAACAGCGGCAGTGCATTCACTGGTGCAATCACCGGAACGGTCAACATCAAGCCGATCGGGATCGCAAGCGCGGGTGTCGGCATTCACTCCATCACGTCCGCCACACTGACGTCCTCGGCGTACACGAGTGCCCATGAGTACAACGCCACGTTCACCCTCGCCCAAGAGGTTCCGGCCGGCCAGACAGTGACTGTCCCCATCTTCTTCCAGTACCAGCGCGTCAACCCGGCGCCATCTGGCACTCTCGCTTACATCCTGACCATCACCCTGCGGCTTCCGGACAACACGAGCCGGATTATCACCGGCACCGTGACGGTCACCTACTAGCCATGGTCTGGAAGCGTGGCGGCCTGGTGGCCGAAGTCTGCAGCGAACGCCGGAGCCGGGTGGCCCTGCTCCATGTGGACGCAACCCAGCCCGTGGTATTGGAAGGCCCGGCCGCCGTCATTTGGGACCTGATCGACGGCCAACGGACAGAGCAGTCCATCCTCGCGGAACTTGAGGCAACCTTCGAGGACCACACAGGGCAGATGCACTCCCAGGTGGAAAGCTTCCTGGCCAGCCTGGAGGCCCAGCGCCTGATCGAGGCTGCGCCCGGCAGTGGCCACTAGCAGCTTCATCCCCGGGAGCACGGCGCGGAACACCCTCGTGGGGTGGGAGAAGCGCCTGTTCGAGGAACTGGCAAAAGGCAGCGACCTGCTGTGTGTGGACATTCTGGGAGTGCAGTTCGGTGTCCGCTGGGGCCGTGCCGTCACCCGGCAGCAGCGGGAGGGCATGAGCGCGGCCTGGGCACGCTGTGCCAGCGTCCGTCAGCTCCTGCTGCCGCCGCTGCCGGAGGAACCCACTGCCGGCCTGCCGTTCACGGTGTCAGTTGGCCACCGGTCCGTGGCGCACGACGGCGGCACGTTCCTACTGCAGGCCGCCTCCTTTGAGGAGCTGGCCGAGACCCTCACTACCCGGCTCACGGTGGCCGCCATCCTGGCCAATGCCGGCGAGCTCACGATGCTGCACGCCTGCGGCCTTGCGGATCCCCTGACGGGCGCGGTGGTGGCGCTGGTGGCCAAGTCGGGAACGGGCAAGACCACCGCGGCCTCCGTGCTGGGCCGGACCTACGGGTACGTCACGGATGAGACAGTGGCCATCGCCCATGACGGTTCCGTGGTGCCGTACCCCAAGCCACTGTCCGTGAAGGACGGCAACAGCCCCCACAAGCGGCAGGTGGGGCCGGACGAGCTGGGGCTCCTGCCGGTTACTGCCATGCCCTACATCCGATCAATTGTGCTGCTGGACCGAGTCCAAGGCGGCACAACGATAGCCCCGGTGCTGGCGAAGGTCCCGCTGGCCGACGCCGTGCTCGCCCTGCTCCCGGAGACCTCCTCGCAGGCCGAGATGGGGGCGCCGCTGCAGTCGCTCTGCCACCTGGTCGACGACGTCGGGGGAGTCTGGCAGGTGACCTACTCGGAAGCTGAAGACCTCCCGGCGGCCCTGGAACCGTTGTTCCGCGAACAGCCACGGTCGGAACCGGAATGGGAAGCCAAGGTTGCCGGAATTGTCCGGCCCGGAGACATTCCGGAGGGCTGTTTCCGGCGTGCAGCAGCCAAGGATGCCGTGGCCATCGGGGCCGACCTCCTCGTGATGCTGGAGAACCGGGTTGTCCGGCTCAGCGGGATCGGCCCGGCCATCTGGGAAGCAGCCGCCGCCACCGTTGCGCTGGAGGACCTGGTGGAGGCCGTTGCCAAGGTGCACGGCAGGCCGGAAGGCTACCGGGCCGCCGTCGAACGCGCAGCACAGCAGCTCGCCGCCGAATCAGTTTTGGAAAAGTAAGGAAACCACCATGACCACACCAGCCGCCGCTGCGGAAGCGCATCCCGGCCTGGACCTGACGGACTACCTCCGCGTGATCCGGGCGTACTGGAAGGGGATTGTTGCCCTCACTCTGCTGGCCACGCTGACTGCGCTTGGCTGGACCGTACTGCAGCCCAAGATCTACTCGTCGGATTCCAGCGGCATTGTGGTGACGCCCGGCTCTGACAACGTCAGCCTGTCGCTCGCCGGGGACAGCCTGGCCAAGGCCAAGGTCAAAAACTACGAGTCCGTGGCAAAGTCGCGGCTCGTGGCGGACCGCGTCATCGCTGCACTGGGGCTGGACACCACGGCAGACGCCCTCCTTGGCAGCATCACCGTGAAGGTCCCGCTGGACACCGCAGAGATCCGGGTGACAGCCCAGTCCACGGATCCGGCCACGGCGCAGCGCGTGGCCGACGCGTGGGTCAACGGCCTCGCCGCCCAGGTGGAAGCGATTGAAACGGTGCCGCCGGCCCAGACGGCCGTCGAGTCCGGGGCCGCAGCCACGCCCGACGCCGGGACGTCGCCGAGTGCCACGGCTACGGCTGTCCGGGTGCTCCCGCTGGGCAAAGCCGTCCTGCCCACCAGCCCGTCGTCGCCCAACACCAAGCTGAATCTTGCGTTGGGTGCACTCATCGGCCTGGCGCTTGGAATGGCCTATGCGGTGATCCGCCGGCACCTCGACCGGCGCATCCGGCACGCCACCGAGATCGAGCGGCTGTTCGGGGTTCCCGCGATCGGCACCCTCCCGGCGGACCGCCGTCTGGACGGCAGGAGCAGTGTCCTGGACACGGGCACCGCAGAGCAGATCCACGACGCCGGGGGAGCGATGGCCGAGGCCCTCCGGGAGCTCCGCACCAACATCAGCTTCCTGGACGTGGACCAGCCGCCGCGGATCATTGTGGTCACCAGCTCCGTGCAGGCAGAGGGCAAGTCCACGGTCACGGCCAATCTCGCCGTCACCATGGCAGCTGCCGGTGAGAACGTGGTGGTGGTCGACGGCGACCTCCGCCGGCCCACGCTGGTGGACGTTTTCAACCTGGTTCCGGGCGCGGGGGTCACCGACGTTCTTACCGGCACCGCCGAGCTCGAGGATGTCCTGCAGCCCTGGGGCGCCCTTCCCAACCTGTCAGTTCTTGGCTCGGGCCGCATACCCCCGAATCCCAGCGAGCTGCTCGGATCACGGGCCATGAAGACCATGCTCAATACCCTGGCCGAAAATGCCGTGGTCCTGATCGATGCCCCGCCGCTGCTTCCGGTGACAGACGCCGCCGTCCTCTCCCGCACGGCGGACGGTGCCATCGTGGTGATCCGGACCGGAAGGACCACCCATGAGCAGGTTGCCCAGTCCCTGGGGAACCTCGAAAGGGTGAAGGGCCGCGTACTGGGTGCGGTCCTGAATTACGTGCCCACCCGGGGCGCGGACGCCTACTCCTACTACGGAACGTACACGTCCGCTCCTGCCGCACCTGCAGCTGAACCACAGCGCGCTCGCGCCCCGCGGAATTCCCAAGGAGAAAGTCCTGTGGAAGCTGCCCTGAGCGGGCGCAGGGCCAAGGGCTAGGTGCTGTCCGTGGCAGACCGGGCCGTTCAAACCCGACTCAGTGTCTCCGAGGGCGTGCTCCTGGCGCACGCCCTGGTGTCCCGCGTGGCTGACAGCCTGGGTGTCCGGTCCTTCTTCATCAAGGGACCGGCCAGTGTGATGCAAGGGCTGCGCCGGCCCAAAACCTCAGCTGATGTGGATGTCTTTGTGGAACCCTCAAGCCTGGAGCTGATGCTTCAAGGCCTGCGGGGTCGGGGCTGGCGCCCACGCCCTGTGGATCCGGACACGACGACTTTTCCCAAACATGCTGTCACCCTGGGCCATCCGGAGTGGCCGTGCTGCATCGATGTCCACTTCCGCTTTCCCGGGATGGAAGCTGACCCGGCTGATTGTTTTGAGGTGATGTGGGCGCATACGGATGAGCTTGACCTTGCAGGGCAGAACGTGCGGGTTCCGTCGCCCACCCTCGCAATCCTGATCCTGGCGTTGCATGCGCTGCGGTCGCCCCATCTGCCTGCCTGCCGCCAGGAGCTGGCGTTCCTGGCGCAGCTGGTCCAGCACGAATCTCGGGCGGCCAGCATCCTGGGCCTCGCCGCAACCACAGGAGCGTTGGCGGCGATACGCCCTTTCCTGGAGGGCCTTCTTGAGGATTCCCATACGGTGGCGTGGCCGCAGCCGTCCACGGAATGGCGCAGTCGCCTACTGGCCAGGGAACCGGGCAGTGCCCGGCTTATCGCCATCCTCCAGGCCTCCTGGCGGGACAAGCCGAGGCTGGTGTGGCGCGCAGTCTTCCCGCGGCCGCAGAGCCTTCTGAGCCGAAACATCTATGCGGACATGACCTGGCGGGGGCAGGTCATGCAGCACAGGGCCAGATGGGTCCGGTTCCTGCGGTCTGTTCCCAAAATCATGCGCGATTTCAGGGGGTGAGGCGGCGCAGGAGCGTGCCACAAAATTGCTATCATCCACCGCTGATTTGTAAGGTTCACCTATGACTATGGGGAAAGCTATCACCAAAGCCGTCATTCCTGCTGCCGGATTGGGGACTCGCTTCCTGCCCGCCACCAAGGCAATGCCGAAGGAAATGTTGCCGGTTGTTGACCGGCCGGCCATCCAGTATGTCGTTGAGGAAGCCGTCAACTCGGGCCTCACGGACCTTCTGATGATCACGGGGCGCAACAAGCGCTCCCTCGAGGACCACTTTGACCGGGAGCCGGGCCTGGAGCGTGTACTGGAGGAAAAGGGCGACAAGGAGCGGCTGGAGTCCATTCAGTACGCCTCCGAGCTGGGCCCCATCCACTACGTCCGCCAGGGCGAGGCCAAGGGCCTGGGCCACGCAGTCCTGTGCGCCAGCCAGCACGTGGGCAATGAGCCGTTTGCCGTGCTGCTGGGCGATGACCTCATTGACGAGGCTGAGGACCTGCTGACCACCATGATGGAGGTGCAGCAGAAGACCGGGGGTTCCGTGATCGCCCTGATCGAGGTAGATCCTGCGCAGATCAGCGCCTACGGCTGCGCAGACGTCACGGCCGTGGACGGCGAGGATTACGTCCGCGTCAACAGCCTGGTGGAGAAGCCCGCCGCGGGGGATGCGCCGTCCAACCTGGCCGTGATCGGCCGGTACGTGCTGCACCCGTCCGTGTTCGGCGTTCTTGAGAACACCGCGCCGGGCCGGGGCAACGAGATCCAGCTGACCGACGCGTTGCAGACCCTGGCTGCCGGCGAGGGCGAAGGCTCCGGCGTGTACGGCGTGGTTTTCAAGGGCCGCCGCTTCGACACGGGTGACAAGCTGAGCTACCTGAAGGCCGTCATTACGCTGGCTTCCGAGCGCGTTGAGTTCGGCGAGGACCTGAAGACCTGGATGAAAGGCTTCGTGAACTAGCCCTCAGTCGCACAGAACCTATTGGAGGTCCGCTGCCGCAAGGTTGCGGGCCTCCAGTCGTTTAACCACCACAGTGGCCAGCAGAGCGCCCATGACAGCTCCCGACGCGTTAGTCACGAGGTCAAGTGGGCTTGCAAAGCGGTTGTGAAGAAATAGGAGCTGGCCCAGCTCCATGCATCCGGAAATGAACAATCCAAAAGCTCCAACCTGCCACCAGCGCTTTTCGGGAAATGCAAGGGTGCTGACAAATCCCAGCGGGATGAAAAGCACAACGTTGGCCGAAGCTTCGACGAATTTGTAATTGAACCAGCGGGGATACCCGTGGCGGTGCAGGAAGTTCAGGATATCGACAAGCTGCTCCGATACGGGTTGGTCCACGGGGCTTGGCCAAAAAGCGATGAAGGCCAGCGGAACCAGCATCACTGCGAGGATCGATCGCCAGAGCCGCTCGTTTTGGAGGTACTTCAATTCGCCTTCAGAGTTCTTAACGGGGGAGCCACATCGTTTGGAGCCTAGCTTGACGGTTGGCTTGGCGAATACCGAAAAAGAGAAGGTGGGTGGTCTCCTTTCGGAGAACACCCACCTTCTTTGGTGTTAGCTAGGTGATGCTGTTAGGCAGCAGCCTCTGCTTTGGCGCGGCGGCGAACAACCACTACCGAGGTTGCACCGGCGGCCAGTGCACCGGCACCAACCAGCGTCCAGAGGACCAGGCCGGAGTCAGCACCAGTGTTTGCCAGGCCGGAACCGGTGTTGGCCAAAGGGGCGCCGCCGGCGTTGCCGCCGGTGTTGGCAAGGGAAGCAGCGACGGTAACCGTAACAGGTCCAACAACAACGCCGGACGTGTTACCCGTTGCAGTCAACGAGTAGGTACCAGGTTCGCTGATGGAGATCGGAAGAGAGAAGCGCCCCTGGGCATCTGCCACTGTAGACAGCGTCTGGGGAGCTTGGACCACGGGAATCTTGGCCGCTACAGCGGCACCACCGGCGATGCTCGCGCCGTCCGAAGCGGGTGCCTGCCCAGGAGTCACCGTAATGGTGAGGGTTTCGCCGGCAAGGAAGCCCTGTCCGCTGAAGATGAAGGTTTCGCCCGGGCCGACGGTGCCGTCAGAAACGGCGGCCTGCGGCGGAAGGGCAGGGTAGGTGGCTGCCATTGAAGGAGCCGCGCCTACTAGTGCAATGGAACCGGCAAGTGCGAGTGCTGCGAGTGTTTTCTTCATGTGTCCCCCCGGAGACGTTTAAGTTTTGATGTACCCGAATTTGGGGAGTGTTCCCCTCCGCACGAGACCCTGTGCAGAACTACGGATAGATATCCCAAAAAAGACGCTACCATCTGCCCATGGTTGTGAGCAATCTCAATCCAGTCGGTTTACATAGTGTTAACGGCATGTCCACATTTTAAGTGCATGTCGCTTTTGCCGTGTCGAGCTTCACGTCTTTTACAGGCTGCACGGTGGGCGTGACAAACAAGTCAGGTTCTGCGTGCTGCACTATTTTGCCGAATGTGAATTCTACGGTCTTGCTCTCTCCCGGTGCGAGTTGTACAGCCAAGATGCCCACAGGGCGATTGCTGTGCAGGTGGGGTGCAAAGCCCGTCCGCTGGCCGTTCACTGTGGCCGTTTCCACATTTGCCTGAGCGGGGCCGTACGCGATGATGTTTGTCTGAACCGAACCTGGTGGAACTCCGAAGAGACCATCACCTGTCACGTATGGGGGCAAAATGGCAGCGGCATCTGCAGGAGCGGTGTTGGTGCTGGTTATTCGAACGCTCGTCTCTTCGTATCCGTCCCTCGGGCATTCTTTCACCAACTGCACCGTGCGCTTTACGTAGTAGTCCATCTTGGCGCCTGTTCCGTCGTTGAAGTACACGCCAAATTGGGCGGAGGGAACGCTGGGGCCAGATATGGCGCCACTCAGTGGGTATTTAGCAACTGCCGTTTGCTCCTCGCTTCTGGCCGACCAAACTAGAAGCCTTCCTTCCGAGGTCGCCTTGCCCATGGCCGTGAAAAGCCCGGCTGCATCCGCTTGTCCGCTTGATAGCGATGAGAAAATTTCCTGTGCCACTCCAGCAAAATACATATCCTGCAATTCGGGTTCTTCAATCTTGGAATAAACATCCGACAGCAGTGTTGGTACAACGTTGGCGGTACTTAGCGTGGTGGGCAACCCAATGTCTGAAAACGCCTTTACATCGGGGTTGCCGAGGTTCAGCGGGCCAGTAGCCTCCAGAAGGTATGCAAGCGCTACTGGGTCTATTGAGACGACCCCGTCTACTGATTGGCCGGTCTTCCGTTCCCACATGGCCCTTGCGCTAGCCGCAGCTGTCGGGAAGTCAGGCGTAAGGTTTACGTCTTGCATGAACTTTCCCATTCGCGCGGAATAGATTTGCTGCTGAGAAGCTTCAATTGGCAGCGGTGGCGTCATCACTCCTAGCTCCCCCGCGCTACTCTGAGCTCCAAGAGTGAGCTTTCCCCCATCAAAGTTGAGAATTGCCAACGCTCCAGGAATCCCGCCGGAAGCCCGGGTTTCTGCATTGTTCTGGATCATCAGTAGGTAGTTTCGCGGTTCTTCCGAACCGAGCATGGCGGGAAGCAACGTTGAAGCATCTGCAGCCGCATCCAATGCCCCCGTCACTTCTCGCAGTTCGCCCTTTGCTTGATTCAGAGGCTCCGCGACTTGTGGCAATAGCTTGCTATCGTCGATCTGATCAAGACGGTCAGCCGAGAGTCGAACAGCCTGAGCTGAGGATGCCACCGATGGTGCTGCTGCATTGATGGGATTTAGGTCAGATCCGTCAGCGCTGGGAAGCATGGACTCCCAATCGAGTACGTTGAAAACCTGGACGAGGGGCTTGAGTCCCAGGTTGGCGACATCGTCCGCGGCGCGTGCAACCTCAGACACTGCACTGAAGTTCTGACCTGCACCCGGCAGCGATGAAGCTAAGGTCCAGATTGGACTTTCTGCTGATTGCCTGGCAGCAGTTGTGTGACTGCGGAGCTGTTCTACCACCGCGGCGGCCTCGGTGGGCCTATTTTCGGCAATTTCAGACTTGAGGGAAGGTACCAGGAGAGCGACCGCCTCCAAATCTGATTTGATCGCCGAAGCTGTTGCACCGAGCCAAGCAGCAGAGGCCAACCCCATTGTCAGCGCGCCTGCAGTTACTCCACCGACGATTACGAGGCGACGACGTCGAACGTTTCTATCCCGATCTTTTTGGCTATTCCTGCGCATGATGCCTCTGCTCTCGTCGTCCACGACCGGATGAATCACTGGTTATTCCTTCCCCAACGCGGCAGCAATTAGTGCGCCCCACGCGAATCAGTAAGCACCGGTACTCTGGAATACTGCTCTGCCCGTCTTCAGCAGTATCACTACGTCACCAGCCAGAGACCAGTTTTCGACGTAGTACAAGTCGAGCCGGACGGAGTCTTGCCATGACAGATTAGAGCGTCCGCTGACTTGCCACAGGCCCGTCAGTCCTGGCTTAACGAGAAGCCTGCGCCGAACGTCCCTTTCGTACCCTTCAACCTCTTTAGGCAGTGGAGGACGGGGCCCAACGAGGCTCATGGAGCCGGCGAGCACATTGAAGAGTTGTGGGAGTTCATCGAGGCTGAATTTCCTTAGAAGTCGGCCAACTGGCGTAATTCTGGGATCGTTTCGAATCTTGAACAAAAGGCCACTGCCTTCGTTCCGATGCGCGAGGTCCGCCAGTCTCTTCTCAGCGTCCACAACCATTGAGCGGAATTTCAGCATGTGGAACTGCCTGCCCTCAATGCCAACACGCTTTTGCTTGAAGAGTATCGGCCCCGGGCTCGTCAGCTTAATACCCAGCGAGATACAAAGCATCAAGGGAAGCGAGAGAACGATGAGAAACAGTGAAGCGCAAATGTCAAACAGTCTTTTGGCTACACGTTGACCGCCTTCCAATGTTGGTGTCGTCACATGTATAAGCGGAAGGCCCGCGACTTGCTGCGTGTGTATGCGCGGCCCGGCGATGTCCGTTAGAGCCGGTGCCATGATCAGCCCGACGTTCCGCGACGCCAATGCCCAGCCTAAGTGGCGCAGGGTCTGAGGATGTAGTTGCACGCCAGCGGAGACTGCAACAGCATCTGCCTGACATTCGTCGATGGCCTCCAGTATCGAATCTGTCTGGCTTTTATGGCCGAGAACAGGGAGGCCAGACTGCGCTTCAACCGTGATTGTCTCGTCAGTCCCTGGCATGTAGGCAGCAATAGGAAGGTATCCGGCGTGTTTTGCGTCTACGAGCGTGGAGGCTAGGTGGGCAACCGCGCCGGGCCCACCAAGCAACAGTAATCGCGACATGCTTTCGCCGCCCTGGCGGGTAACGTTCAGGTGCTGCCGGAGTAGCCAACGTGCCATGAGAAGGCCGGTCAGACCGACTGGCAGTGCGATGCCGACGTATCCGCGGGCGGTATCAATGCGGAGGACATAGGAGAAAATTGCTACAAGGCCGAAGAGCCAAAGGGAGGCGGCCGCTACACGTTTGTACTCATCCGGCCCGGAACCAAGAATCCGACTTTGTCGACTATTCCAAGCGCCTAGCATCAGCCACCAAGCCACACACAGGGCAACGGACAACCACACATACCCTGCTTCAAATGCTGGATTTGTTGCGTCTGCTTCGAAGCCAAACCGAATGACATAGGCTCCTGCAACGGCCCAAACCACAACGAAAGCATCAACAAACCGCAATGTCCGCGACGTTCGTTTACGCCAATCCACTAACGCCCCCAGAACTGTTCTTGATCGCTCTTCGCGAGATCCCCGAGGACAGATTACAGCCGGAGGGCGGCGCATCCGCAATGCAATGACGAGCCACGTGAGGGATACGACGAGGTTCGAGAGCCAGTCGCGTGCGTGGGGGACTTTCTGACACAATGCGATGTATCACCGGGCATCGTGGCACCTGGACGGAGCATGTAGTTCGGTTGCGAGGCGCTTTCTCCGATCGCTGGGCACTGACTCCTCAGCCTCAAAGAACAGCGGCATCTGAATGATAATCTCGTTTGCGGCTCGTACAGAAGCCTTTGGAAGCTTTAAAAATGGGGGTTTTCCGTGGATCGAACAGTCGCGGTTATTGGAACACGGGGCTATCCGAGTTTTTATGGCGGATTCGAAACCGCTGTTAGGAAGCTGGCGCCCTACTTGGCAGATCAGTTGTGGAACGTGACTGTATACGGCCGTTCTGCTGATCTGGAGCAGCATTCGGACAGGGATCCTCGTGTCAACGTCGTCACGACCCGAGGAGTGGAAAACAAGTCGCTTAGCACTCTGTCCTATGGTTTGACGGCCTGTTTGCATGCTGCTTGGAAGAAGCCGGATGTCGCCCTTGTTATGAACGTGGCTAATGGGTTCTGGTTGCCGCTCCTTCGCCTTCGGGGTGTCCCCACGATCGTGAACGTCGATGGAATCGAATGGGAACGGGCTAAGTGGGGCAAGCTGGCAAAGTTCACATTCAAAGTTGGCGCTCGAATGACCGCCCGCTTTGGAACTGTTTTGATCGCTGACTCAAAGGAGATTGGCCGCAGGTGGCAAGACGAGTTCGGTCGCACCTGCGTCTTTGTTCCCTACGGAGGTGAAGCGGGATCGAATCATTCCTTGGTAGATGACCTCCAGCCTGAACGATATGTTCTCGTGGTTGCCCGGTTTGTTCCGGAAAACACGATTCCGGAATTCATATCGGCGGCAAAGAACCTCGCCCGTGATTACCAAATAGTGATCGTTGGATCGTCCGGCTACGGGGGTCCTTTGGAAGAGGAGGTTCGAGCGCTAGCAGCCGAGAACGCCAATGTTCGGTGGCTCGGTCACGTCTCGGACGATCAGCGTTTGCTCGCGCTGTGGCGAAACTGCGGGGCATACTTCCACGGGCACAGCGTGGGGGGGACGAATCCAGCTTTGGTCCAGGCCATGGCCAACGGCGCCCCAGTTGTAGCCCGCGACACTGTCTATAACCGCGAGGTCCTAGGCGACGAAGCAGCGTTCTGTACCCCGGAAGCAGGCGACATAGAGACCGCCGTTCGCCGAGTTATGGATTCTCCTTCTGAACAAGAACGCCTCACCAACATCTCACTAGAACGTGTCCAGCAGGGATACACCTGGGAGGCAGTATGCGCTGCTTACGACCGAGAACTTCGCAATCAAGCACAAGCAACCAACTTTGAGGTGGCCACCAAATGAGGATGGGGCGTTTTCAGGGGCTGCCCGAGAAGGCGAACGCAGTTGCAACTGCGCAACTTCTGACAAAAGTTGCTCCGATGCTACTTCGTGGTGCAGCTATTAGGCCTTTGCTGCGCAACTCGAGCGGGCCGCTGTATATAGGACGTGGAGCGCGCCTTAGGAATCCCCAACTAATCTCGCATTCGGGACGCCTAGTAGTCGAAGACTTTGCAGAGGTACAAGGCTTGGCCCTTAACGGCCTTAACTTCGGTCATGAAGTGTCAATCGGGCGCGGGGTTCAAATTCGTCCGAGTAGCTACTACGGGGGGGAAGTCGGAGTAGGACTTTGGGTGGGTGACCGATCCAGCTTTGGTTCAGGTTGCTTCATCGGTTGTTCAGGTGAGATCAGAATTGGTGCTGATGTCATGCTTGGGCCTGGGGTAAGGCTGTTTTCTGAGAACCATGAATTCGCCAGTACCGAAAAAACCATAAAATCTCAGGGAGTCCTCCGATCCTTCCTCCACATAGAGAGTGATGCGTGGGTGGGTAGCGGCGCTACCATTACGGCTGGCGTGACAGTTGGCTCAGGCGCGGTTATCGCTGCTGGCAGCGTAGTGACACGGGATGTTCCCGCGGG
This sequence comes from Arthrobacter sp. Y3221157, assembly GCF_059089865.1. NCBI lineage: Bacteria > Bacillati > Actinomycetota > Actinomycetes > Micrococcales > Micrococcaceae > Arthrobacter > Arthrobacter sp. Y3221157. The sequence goes on along the minus strand of NZ_JBNHFD010000008.1, from coordinate 51,270 downwards.
CGCTGTTGTGGCCGGTGTACCAGCCAGAGTGATTCGGACAAGGTGACCAGGGGCATGGAGTCCTCCGCGCTGCGTACAATGTTTGTCCACTCATCAAACGAGATGTACGGCGCGGATAGGATTCTGCTTGAGATAATTCAATCGCTTCCGGAGAAGGACCAGGTTGGAGTACTTGTCCATCTGCCGGACGATTTGCCATCGCCTGAAGGTGCACTCGGTACTCACCTCGACGGTTTAGGCGTCCAAACTCGTGTTAGCTCACTGCCGGTGCTTCGGAGACGCTGCCTTTCTGTGCGAGGTGCCCTGCCACTCATGGGACGAATGTTGAGCACCTTTCGTCAGATTCGCCGGCACAGGCCGGACGTCGTGTATTGCACCACTTCAGCCATGATCTTTTGCGTGCCGCTTGCCCGATTAGCGGGCGTCAAGCATGTGGTTCTGCATGTACAAGAAATATGGTCCCGTCGCGAAGCCGTCGTACTGGGGATTTTCGCTCGCCTCGCGACTCAGATCTATTGCATCTCAAAAGCGTCCCTACAGGCCGTAACCAGCAAACCAGCTCGGGCTCGTGCAGTTTTACTCGTCAATGCCCACAGAGACTCAGGTCGTGACTTACGACCTGTCCCAGAAAATGGACCGGTCAGGTACGTCGTAGCCAGTCGCTGGAATTCTTGGAAGGGGCATTCCACGCTTTTGGAAGCATGGAATGGCGCAGGTTGCCCAGGTGAATTGGTGATTCTGGGAGGACCGCCTCCTGTCGGGACAGCCGTTGACGTCCCGCAGCTGGTTTCGAACTTAGAAAATCCTCAGTCCGTTCGGGTTGTTGGCGAAGTAGACGATATCGAGCCATTTATTGATGATGCCCACTTCTTAGTTTTGCCTTCTGACAGTCCTGAACCCTTCGGCCTTGTTCTTCTTGAGGCTTTCGCTCGAGGCCGCGGGGTCATCGCCAGTCGCGCGGGCGGAGTGGTCGATATTGTTGAGGAGGGACGCAACGGTTGCCTTTATAGCATTGGCAGCGTTGAAGAACTTCGTGATGTTTTCAAGTCCGTTGACAAGCGCTTGGCGATAGAAATGGGTGCGAATGCCAGACAAAGATATGAAGCAACGTATTCTATCGCTGCCTATTCCTCCCGCTTCCTAGGACTATGGCAAACCACTACAAATAATGCCGATACGAGGACTAATGGTTAAGGCAAATATTGTCTACTGGTATGGTCTGCAAGATATGCCAAGAGACGGTGGGGGACTTCGTGCCCTGGCATGGTATGAGGCGTTGACTGAACTCGGATTTGAAACTCAACTTTGCCCCCTTCGGGTTGCGCCAGTAGCAAATGAGCGAGACGGATGGCTCCGCAGCATCAAGAAGCGGTTGATACCGATGCCCCTGAAATCGGCGCTCCCAGAGGTACCGGAAGCGGACATTAACGTTGTTACGGTTCCGGCGGTGTTCGACTCTGCTGCATCAACTGTTGATACCAGTACTCTAATATTCGACTGGATGGATCTATGGAGCGTGAACTCACGTACCATGGGCAGATCCTCGTGGATGTCCCGACCTGGGGGAGTAATCCAGAGCGCATACTGGATTACTCAGGAGCGGCGCCTTGTCAGACGACCAGCGGCCAATGTCTATGCAGGTTACGCAGACAAAGTTAAGGGGACGCAAGATGGTTCTGCTCCGGGGTACTGGGTTCCGACTCCGATTACGGCGACCCGCTGCGACCATCCCAAGAATGCAGCAACAAACCTCCCAAACCTCCGTGCAGGGTTTATTGCTAATTTTGCATATCCACCAAATGTCATGTCGCTTCGCGAATTCTTCAAGAAATATGGCGCGTTGTTCGCGGATCGGGGTATAGAAATAGTTGTGGCAGGCTTCGGATCAGAAGCTGTAAAAAGTTGGGGTGTGGATGCGACGGTTCTCGGACGCATCGACTCTCTGCCAGAGTTTTATCAGAACATTGATGCCGCTATAGTTCCTATCGACCACGGAGGCGGGATCAAGGCAAAGGCAGTCGAGGCGATTGCTCACGGTGTACCAGTATTTGGCACGCCCCATGTCGCCAGCGGGTTCAGCCCGGAGTGGGGGGCCTACATCGGCGATATTCATTCACTGTTAGCGGATTCGCCCACCATCCCGCCTGTACCTAAGCCGGCAATTTTTGAGAAACAGTTCAGTCAAGCCGCGTTCAACCAAGCGGTGAAGAACGTACTTTCGGGAATCGGTCGAATAGAGCTGCCGGCTTGAGAACAAAGGAATTGTGATGCGCCTTTACTTGCAAGGGTTGAAGCTTTGGATCGGGTTTATCATCGGCCGGGTTCCGAATCATGCCTTTCGAATTGCGGTATACAAGCACTTTTTGGGTATGCAGTTAGGGTCAAAGTCGGTCGTCCATTGGCGACTAGCTTTTTTTGCGCCGAAGGGAATCCGGATCGGCCATAATTCCATAGTAGGAAATGACTGCTTTCTAGACGGCCGACTTGGTCTGGAAATCGGGAACAACGTCAATATTGGCGGTCACGTTCAGATATTCACCGTAGGTCATGATCCAAATAGTCCCACTTTCGGCACGAAGGGTGGTGTAGTTCGAATCGCAGATAAGGCGTACATCGCGAGCCGGGCCACTATCTTGCCCAACGTTGAAATCGGCGAAGGAGCAGTCGTGGCTGCAGGAGCGGTGGTTTCCAAGGACGTGGCTCCATACACGATCGTGGGGGGCGTACCGGCGAGCGTCATAGGACAGAGGTCTCGTGACCTTAGATACCAGCTCGACTTTCACATGCCCTTCCAGTAAATAACGAAGAATCAGAAGAAGAGAGAAGAATCAACTTTGGCTGTCAAACGTGCGCTGGTTTTGTGGGCTGATGAGTCCTCGAGCAATTTGGGGGTTCGGGTGCTTGCTGAAGGGGCCGAGTCTTTGGCCAAGCGAGCTTGGGGGGAGGACGTTGAAGTCGACTTCCAGAGTTTTGAGGTCGGACCACTTGGGACACAACTGTCGGGCAAAGTCGTTCTCAAAGGCCTTGTGACTGGTAGTAAGAACCTCCGCGCGGAAATGGCCCGCTATGACGCCGTAATCGACACCGGCGCAGGTGATAGTTTCACTGACATTTACGGTCCTAAACGACTGACGATTATGACGTACGCTCGCTTCGTAGCAAAGCAATCGAATCTTCCCGTTATCTTCGCTCCTCAAACTATCGGACCCTTCAAGACGGTCTGGGGGCGCCAAATGGCTCGCAATTCGCTGAAAGCGGCCCACACCGTAATGGCTAGGGACAGCACTAGCATGGATTTTTCGAATCAGCTCGGGTTCCCGGCCGATTGTCTAGCCACGGACGTGGCTTTCGCCCTGGATCAACCGGAACTGCCAAGCCCCGGCTCTGGAGCCGACATCGCTCTAAACGTCTCGGGGCTTTTGTGGAATAGCAATGTGCACCTACATAGAGACAAATATCGCTCCCTGACTCGTGACATAATCGAGCGTCTGCTCGCCAACGGGAGGCGTGTTACGCTCCTGGCTCATGTTTTGGATAACCCATCTATTGACAACGATACGTCGGTCATCAGGGAGCTAGCATCGGAGTTCAGTGGGCGGGTGGACCTATATATACCGGGTGACCTTAAGCAAGCAAGGTCGTTTATTGCTGCGTCCAACGTGGTTGTTGGGGCAAGGATGCATGCGTGCCTCAATGCGCTGTCCGTTGGTGTCCCCGCCATTCCCTTGGCTTACTCCCGGAAGTTTGCCCCGCTGCTCGATGATATCGGGTGGCCTCATACACTTGACCTTCGGAGTGAATCTGAAATCGTGGACAGGGTCATTGAACTCGCAGCGACCGACGAGTTAAGGAAGCAGGCAGCGCTGGTACGCCAGCAGGCTGAGGCTCGGCTGCAGGCCGCCGTGGAGCACCTAAGCAGTCAGGTGACCGTCTAACGTGGCAACATCGACGAACTCGAAGGAATTCGACAGTCTGGTTCGAAAGGTTGTAGACAACGGGAACTGTTCCGGGTGTGGCATTTGTTCTCTGATTGATCCCGGGGTATCGATGGAACTAGACGAAGCCGGCTTCAATCGGCCGGTCCGGCGTCTTCCGTTGACTGTTTTGAGTGACGCAGAAGCGGCTAGACACCTTGCCCTAAGTTGCCCAGGGACTCTGGTTAGTCGTCCCAACCACGCCGAGCAGACTGCCTCCGACCCAGCACTTGGTCGGTCCGTCTCAAGTTGGCAAGCATGGGCAGCCGACCCTGAAACTCGTTTCCGCGGCAGTAGCGGAGGGGTCCTCACGGCCCTTGCGCGTTGGGCTGTTGAATCGGGTCAGTCCTCTCGCGTCGTAGGGGCAGGAGGGGACTTGAACGATCCGAGGCAGAGCGTGCCGGTGGAACTGGTTCTCGGCTCAGACTTTCTTCGGCAGTCGGGATCCAGGTACGCACCAGTTTCCGTCGCAGGACAATCAATGGCCGTTGATCCATCGTCAGTGGTGGTGGGTAAACCCTGCGAGGTATCCGGCCTTCGTCAACTGCTGAACGCTCGCGCACAAGAAGACAAGCCACTGATATTCTCTTTCTTCTGCGCAGGTGTACCTAGTCAGAAAGCAACCGATCGTCTGTTGACGGAACTGGGCATTCCCGAGGGTTCCCCCCTCCGAACGATGAGGTATCGGGGACACGGTTGGCCCGGTAACTTCCATGCAGAGACTGTCGATGGTATCGAGGCTTCTACGGGCTATGACGAATCCTGGGGTAAGCAACTAGGACCATCGATGCAGTGGAGGTGCAAAGTCTGTCCAGACGGCGTGGGGGAAAGCGCCGATCTTGTTGCCGGTGATTACTGGAAAACTGACGCGAAAGGCTACCCAGTGTTTGCCGATTCAGAGGGTATAAGCGCTTTGATCGCCAGGACCAAGCGTGGCCATGAATTCATACTCTCCGCCATCGCGAACGGCATTATCGGCGCCGAACCTCTAGAGCTCCGGCATATCAGTTCTGTGCAGCCTTACCAAGTAGAGCGCCGCGCGACGCTTTGGGCTCGCTTGGCCGGCCGTCGCTTGGCTGGTTGGAAAACACCGAGTTATCAGGGGTTTGGACTTCTTCGCCAGGCTTTACGTAGCCCAATTCGGTCTCTCCGTTATGCATATGGGTCATACCGACGCTCCAATCGCCACCACAGTCCGAGTAAATGAGTCATATCGCGTTAGACGACCTCGGATGAGAGCGATCATACATTTGGCGGGCAATGTGGCCCCTGTCTTCACTGGACTCGTTACCGCCCCATTGACTGCACGTGCATTAGGGCCAGAGTCTCGTGGTGAGCTAGCTATCGTGCTCTTGGTTTCCGTTTTGATCGGACTAGTTGGAGCTTTCGGTCTAGGACCTTTGGCTCGGCAGGCTGTCTCGGAAGAAATTGGTCAGGCTCATGGCTGGAGTCGCCGAGGCCAGAGAATTACGGTGTTAAGCGCCGGCGTGGCAGCAGGCTTGGGGCTGATTGTTGGCTTGGGACTAAGACTTGCCCTGCTGGAAACGGTTGCAACCGCGATTTTTTTTGCTTTAGCTGGCATGAGTGCGAGCAAGTCAATTGACGCTAATATATTGATTGTCGGGGGACGAACAAAGCATTTCGGAATAGCTAATTTGACGGCGTCTGGAGTCATTTGCGCTGGAATCGCTAGCACGTTCTTGATAGGCTGGCTCAGCTTGTCGGTCGTTATCGCGCTGAATGCAACTGCTCTAATCATTCAAATGCTTTATATATCCATTCAGCGTCAACGCTTCTTGAGTCTTATTGGGCCTTCTGAGTTGAAGAAGGAGTCCTTTCGGATGCTTGCGAAGCGCGCGTGGCGGGCTTGGCGGTCTCAACTAGTGGAAGCTACTCTTCTACGTTCGGACAGCCTTTTATTCATTACTCAAGCCTCTGTCAGTGTAGTGGGCTATTATACGGTGGTGGCCCTCATCCCTCAAATGTTGTATCAAGTCTTCTTGACCTTGATTCAGCACTCGTATGCAACAGCGCCACGTCTTCGTATTCGTCAGAGAACTACTGTCTTATGGCAGTTCTGCACTTTGGTCAGTCTGCCCTTAACCGCGCTGAGTGCCGGAGCCGGAATGCTCCTCATACCCGTGCTTTTTGGTGCGGAGTTCATACCGTCATTGGGGCTTCTCGGACCTGCGTGCTGTATGGCCGTGTGCGTAGCAGGCCTGGCGCCTGTTTTGCAGCACTTCGCAGTGTCACCAACGGGCGACGCATGGTTTCCCCTGGTATGTATTACAGTCGTGGCTTCGGGGTGGGCTATTGGAGCGAGTCTAGGTTCATCTTCGGGAGTCGTTGCAATGGCAGCTGGCTTTGCGGCAGTGAGCTGTGTTTACGTGTACCTACTCAGCGGAATGCGAGCATTTCGAGTTACGTTTGGTGCCTTTTCACGCCTTTACGGCGGGGACCGTCAAAGCTGAAGACAGGTCGCCCCGATGGAGGCTTATCGTCAACTGCCTCGCGATAAGTTCCTCCTTCTATCCAACTAGCTGCTAAAGAGGTACCACTAAGAGCGGCTCTTCGCATTTAGGCATGGTTGAGAGTGTTCTTTCGGTAGGGTCGGTGGCCACCGGCGGCGAGTAGGCATCTGTCTGTAATTGGTGAAGTTGCGGATGCCGCGGGCGATGCGGCAGGTGGTTCGATGACGTTGATCGCTTCGGCGGGGTGGTTGGAGACGCCGGAGGTGTAGAAGTAGGCCAGGGTTGGTGGCTCTTCACGGTTCGTGGTGAACGTTCTGCCGTGAGGGATGTTCATGCCGCTGTTCTGGCGGCACTGCGCAACAGGATACGCGTTTTGTAGTTGTGCGCGTTTGTGAATCCCCGGCCAGTCCTCTTTATGTGCTTGATCGCGGTGTTGTTGGCTTCCACTTTCGCGGTTGTCGCACCGGTGACGATGAGGACTTCGATCTCTTTCCACCACCGACAGACCGTGCGCCAGAGCCGGTTGGTGTCGGGCTGCGCGGCCCGCTCGACCAGGACCTGCAGCCGGTTTTTCGCGGCGGCAGCGTCCGCAAGAGAACCGGTGGCCAGCAGGGTCCGGAGCTGTTCTTTGACCAGCCACGCGGCCTGCAGTTTCTCGGTGGCATCGTCGGTCGCGAACACGGTGCTGAGCCTGTCTCGTGCCCGGTCCGAGAGCGTGTCACCGGCGCGCAGGAGCAGCCTCCGGTTGGCCCAGACCGGGTCGATGGACCGGCCTCGCCGGCCATGCACCTGCTGGGTGAGGCGCTGCCGGACTTCGGTGAGCATGTCGTTGCCGAGCTTGAGCAGGTGGAACGCGTCGACTGAAACAGCGGTGCGCGGCAGCCACATCCGCAGGGCCTTGCGGAACGCCGCTGACGGGTCGATGGCAACGACCTGCACCCCCAGGCGCCACTGAAGCGGACGGGCGAACAGCCACTCCCCGACACCCTCATTGTCACGGCCGTCCACAATGCCAAGGACTTGTCCGGTGTCCAGATCGACGATGGTGGTCATCCAGGGTTCGTAGCGTTTCCAGGCCTTGGTGGCCGGGTCGCGGAAGAACCGCACGGACCGGTAGCGGTGTTCATCGATGCCGAGCATCCGCGGTGCTAGGGCGTCGACGTCGGGCAGGGTCAGCGCCGCGGAATTCCAGGGCAGGCTGCACGAGCCACCACGAGACCCCAAATGAAGAGGCGGCGTCGGCGGCGGCGGCCCTGCCGGATCCGATCACGGCGGCCACCAGTGCCTCACGGAGTCGGCGGGTGGACCGTGCCCGGAGCGGGACCTGGGTTGTTTCCTCGGCGAAGGTCTGGCGCGGGCACAGGTACTCGTCGCAGAAGAATCTCCGCTTTGCCCAGACAACTTCGACCGGACCGGCGACAGGGGTGTCACGCAGGCGTTGTGGCCGGCGGGAATGCACTCGACTGCTGATCACGCCGCACAATGGACAGCCGGCCTCGGCGGTGGCCACGACGCAGATCCGCCGCTGACCGAAGGCAAGGACCTCAGTATCGGTGACGCGGTAGTCGGGCAGGTTGAAAATGGCGGTGGCAGCATCGGGGCGCGGGGAAGTAGGCTCGATCAAGGCTTGTAGCCCCTGACTTGATGAATGCGTAGAGAACATCCATCACAGCAGGGCTACGAGCCCTTCAGCTTTCAAGACACGGGACCTGTTTCACCATCAACCACGAAGAGCCGGGTTGGGGCCTTCCATTGCTTGAGTGTCCGACCAAGGCAGGCGACTTTCGGGATTGGGCAGGTCGGGAACGAGGAAATCACTTCGGTCACGAGGTCCCGTCCACGGGCCGGAGGGCCGTGGTAGATGTTGCGGAGCTTTTGATAGCACTGCCAGGCGAGGATGACTTCCTGGTCAGGCTCCCTCACGGCGAGTTTCGTGTCGAGCCTGGCAGTCTGTACGTTGGTGAGGTGTTTGGCTCCGATCTGCAGTGGCGTGGATCCCGTAGAGCGGGTCGCCCTTACAGCCGCGGTGTCCGAGGGTGTCCTGCTGGACCCAGCGCCGGACCTCGTTCACCATGGCCGATCCGAGTTTGACGACGTGAAAAGCGTCCAGGACGGTGATGGCTTCGGGCAGCTCATAACGAATCGCGTGGTCGTAGCCTCGGAACGGGTCCGGCGCGGCGGTCTGGATCCCCGCGGTGGGCGCAGGGCCGCGTGTTTTGAGCCAGTCTGTGTAGGCCTTACCGGACCGGCCCGGAACGAGGGCCAGCAACCGTGCGTGCACCACGTGTTTCTCGGCACGGGTATGGTCTTCTAGCCCGGTGACGTCCCGGTGCCGGGCGGACCGGTGTGGGACCAGACACGCTCATCCACGCCGAGCGCGTCCACACTTTCCAGCCTGCCGGCCGCTGAGATCCGCCCGGGGGCCTCAACTCTTCACCGCGTCCCAGACCGCGTGCCAGGAGATGTCAAGCTGGTGGGCCAAAGCTGAGACCGAGGTATGGAAAATATTGCAGCGCATCCGCTGCCCAGACCGCAGCGCGGGCAGTGAGTTACGCTTTCGACCCGGCCAACGCATCATCCTCGGTGAACGTCGTTCCCGGGCAGTCACGGTCCGGGCAGCGCCAGACACGCTTGGCCCACAACAGCATCACGCGCTTGCCCAAACAAGGAATGTCATTGAATCTGGACCCGCGGGCGCCCATGGCCAACGGCAACGACTCCGCCGCCTGGACAACCGGTGAGGTCCTCGCCGGTCTCGACGGCCAGGATCAGACCCCTTCCGGTCGCCGTGACCGAACTGACGTGAATGCCCTCGACACCGAGCAGCGCGCCGGGCGTGTGCACCAGCGGCCATCGGAATAGGACATAGAGATATTCATGTCAGAGTCTCTTTGTTATTGGTTTGCTTGGTCGCTACCAATTCAAAGAGGTCCTGGCCTCATTCCCCCCGCACCACGCCACACAGCAAACAGCCACAACTGGCGTCAGCCCAGCCGGCCCTAACCACACTCATCTTCGAAAGGACCTCGGAGCTCAACGCAAGACCTATGGGATTCCACGGGCAGCAGATCCGAGCAGCACTTCAGGGCATATTACGGCCGATACTACCCTTGCGGGTGAAAACGTTCGGGGGAGACTAATGGAGCGCGGTCGTTTTGTGTGTCAGCGTTTCGTGCTGTTCCAATCGTGAGACCGATGACCAGCATCCATATGGTCCCAAGCCCGACCCAAGAGTGCAACGCTAAATAGAAACCCGATATCGTTATGATAAGCCCGGACTGTCCTATAGAAGAGGTCAGATTCTTTTGTCCCAACTGGCTGATGAGCAGTCCCATTATGGCAAGCAGGCCGATCCATCCAAAATCGAATACCGCAAGAGCTAGCTCCGAGTCGACGGTTTTTGCAATGTCCAACGTTCCAAAGTAGCTCGACAGCAAATAGACTCCCTGGGGCAAGCCCTCGATTCCCCAACCCCATGGCTTTTCCATCAATGACTGCGCCGCAAAGGCATATAGCGCAGTTCGATACTCAGCGCTGGCATCTATTGCACTCGAACTAGATAGTTGGTCAGAACCACTAGCGAAAAGCATTCCCAAGAATGCGGAAGTCAGGATAGATATAACCGTAAACCGAGCAAAACGTGAAGCGCCGACTCCAAGAATCCCGAGCCTACTGAAAGCGATAAGGAGTAACCAGGCCACTAAGATGATGAGCGCACCGCGGCTGTTTGTTGAGATGACGCCAGCTACCAGCACCAAATAGGTCAGGTATCTCAAAGCTGGTCGCCTCAGCGCGGATCCGACAAAAGGAATTGCCGCGAGTAGCAAGACGGATAAGACCAATGGATGTTCGGCAAACACAATGCTACGGATGCTACCGTCGCGGACAAGACGATCGGAATTTTCATATGAGCCCGCAACCAAGAATGCGCCACGTACCCGCTCGGCTACAGCCAGTACAGCCATAGCGAAACTGATCAATACGTATATACGGGCATACTTCACAAGCTCATGGGATTTGGCAAGGAAAAATCCTAAGACGCCGACGATCGGAAATAGCAAGATATAGCGGAACAGGGGATCTGTTGATTGGGGCGTTACGAATGCCTGGCTAATGAAGAATGCGACAATACATATAAGGAGCATAGAACAGACCAAGGCCTTTTCTCGACCCGCTAAGGAACTATGCTTCTTTGCCATCAAGACGAAGAGCAGCACGACTGCGCATGCCAAGATCATTACTCTGACGGGCGCTGTCGTTTGTATGTATCCGGCACAGTAGGCCAGGAGGACAATGGCCGCGACGCACGAACTAAGTAGCCAGCCGGGCAGCCATATGAGGACGACCCATGCGCAAATAAAAAGAGCAGCTACTGCATATAACCCAAGTGACATTAGGCGCCGGGTTCCTTCGAGTTCAGTGGAATGAAACTACTAAGCATCCGGTGTTCTAGGCCATACATCTCTTGTGTGGAACTGGTCCCGGCTGCTGATAGAGGAAATCTCTGGCCATCAGGGTAACTGGGGCCGCAAGGATTCCTTTTCCAAGGCGCTGATGATCCTCTCAGCATCCAAACAAGCTGAGCGACTCTCCACTGCCTTTTGCCGGACTGCCCGCCGGGGGTGTAGTGACATGATCAGCTGCCGAAGGTAGACGTCGAGGAGCACTACGGCGTTTCTTGGGAATGGCATGTAGCGTCTGGCCAGCAAGACGCGGTTCCTTATTGCGAGATGACGGCTAGGCCCGTTGGCAGTTTGTTCCACAGTTGCGTTTCGGTCCACAATGACCGGGATTCTATATCTGCGGCATAATTCACCGAGAGCTACGTCTTCCATATACATAAAGAATTCTTCGGGGATGCCGCGAAGCTTTTTCCACGTGTCGAGTTGCATAAGAAGTGCGGCGCCGTCGACCCATTTCGCCGGGCGGCGTCCATGCGTTTTCTGACTGATGTCATGCTTTGGATACAGGAATGGAAATGAATAGGAACCGCCATTAGACCAAGTGATCTCGTTGCCCTTTTCATCCATCGTTACCAGTCGGGGCGCAACAATGTAGCCGTTAGGGTAGTCACCAGCAGTGGTCAGTAAAGATGCCAGAGCTTTCTGGCGAAATATGGTTTCATGAGTGCAAATCAGAACTTCTTTGGCTGAAGGTATGGCATCCGCCACATAGCGAACACCATGGTTGACGCCTCCAGCGTAGCCTCGGTTTTGTCCGTCACTTAGCACCGTAACCTCATCGAACTGATCAGGATCTAGTGATGCAGAGTTGTCAACGATAACGATCTGCCCAGCAGCCAGGTGCTCTCGCAAGTTCTGGACGGTTCTGCGTAGAGTCTCAGGACTTTTGTAGTGCACGATTACAGCGACCACGGAAGAATAGTTTGTACTCACTTGGTGGGCATCCTCGTGTTTAGGTTGGCAATCGCTTCGAGAGCTTGCTTGGGTTCGAGCCCCCAGAACTTGATTCCAGTGACATCATTCTGACGAGCGTCCGGGAACCGGGTCTTAATTATCTTGGCAGGATTTCCGCCAACAACGACGAATGCTGGAACGTCCTTGGTGACGACACTCCCTGCGCCAATTACTGCTCCTGTCCCAATGCTGGTACAGCCTGGGAGGATCGTGACATTAGCACCAATCCAAACGTCATGGCCGATCTCACACGAGCTCCGTTCGACGTCATCGCCTGCGTGCACTAGTCCGAGAGCCGGATTGTAGAACAGGGGGTGAAGTGCCGTGTCGTGCAACGGATGCGCCGCACCAAACCGACGCACATTGGGTCCTATTGATACGTAGTTGCCAATATTCGTATATTGATCGGCATGACCGATGGTGAGCAGGGACCCGTAACTGTATTTACCAACTTTTACACCGTGGTAGTTCTCAAGGATTTCCCGGAGCGTCATGGAGTACATATCTCCGCCCTCTGCTCTTGTCACCCACCCTAGTAGGCGATTTTTGAACGGTACCTGAGGATAGAAACGAGAAAAAAATTTGCCCAAGGTCGAACGGTGCATTGAGTGCGGTTGCCTCACGGTTCTCCAAGGCAGGGAAATTTTCGGTGGACTCTTAGCTGCTTCACTTGCCACGGGTACTAGCCCCGACTTGCCCGGAAGGGTAGACAGCCGGCATGCGGCCGGAAGACTGCTCATCTACGTGACCGCCGTCACCCGCTGATGAGAGACTGGGTGAAACATGTGTCTGCCTACTGGATGAGTTCACTACTTCGCTTTTTTCATGGCCTTCTTTGTAGCTGTAGTAGGTGTACGAGTACGCATCAGGGCCCTTGACTGGCAACCTGTTCAGAACCACGCCAAGAATGTTTGAACCCACCATCTCCAACGCCGCGAGTGACTTGACGAGATCTGGCTGACGGATCTTTTGGGAACCGATTACTAGGACAACTCCACCCACGTGTTGCGACAGTACGGCTGCGTCCGTAACCGGCAGTAGCGGCGGCGCATCAATTATGACGGTGTCGAAAGCCTCTTCCAATGTACCGATGAGGACTTTCATCTCCCTGGAGCCCAGAAGCTCACTTGGGTTAGGCGGTATCGCGCCTGAGGTTAGAACGTACAAATTATCTTCGCCCCACTGCTGGAGTAGATCCTCAACTTCAGCTGCACCTATGAGTGCTGTCGTGAGACCTGCGTTGCGGTCCATTCCTAGGTATTCATTCACCATCGGGCGTCTGAGGTCTGCATCAACAAGGCAGACTGTTTGGCCTGCCTGGGCGACAGCGATCGCCAAGTTAGTCGCAGTGGTGCTCTTTCCTTCGCCCGGCAATGAGGACGTGACGAGAATCGTCTTGGCATGGCTGGCGATATTGGCAAACTGCAAATTCGTGCGCAACTGCCTAAAGGACTCCGCGCGGGGACTTTGCGGAGCAGTTTGGGTGAGCAGGGGATGTTTTGATGCATCTTGGTCGAATGCGATGCCTCCAAGAAGCGGAGACTCTGTGACGCGGCGCAGGTCTGCTTCCCCGCGAATCCGATTGTCCAGGCTAGTTCTCAAAATTGTGGCTGCGACCCCGATCGCGAGCCCGGCGACGAGCCCTATAAGGAGGTTCATCCTGGTATTTGGGGCTGATGGAACGGTCGGTGCCGTTGCTGGTTTTATAATCGACAGCCCAACGGGAGAGGTCCCGCCGTTCTTGGGGCGTTCCAGTGAGTCGATCGAACTAATAAGGCTATTGGACACCGCCTGAGCTATAGCCGCCGCCTGTACCGCTGACGCATCGGACACAGAGATATTAATGAGGACGGTGTTTACCTCGGTACTGGCCCTTACCCGAGGGGCGAGTTGCTCTGGGGTAATGGATAATCCGAGTGCATCGATTGCTGGCTGCAAAACCAGCGGCGAGCCCACTGTCTTCACATAGGACTGCACTCGGGCTTGACTGAAGGTGTTTCCTTGCTGGAGTTCAAGAACAGAACCCGAACTCTGGATTGCAACGAATAGCTGAGTTTCGGCTGTATAGACAGGGGCGGCAAGTACGGACGCTCCGCCTCCCAAAAGAAGACCCGCCAGCGTCGACGCTGTGATCGTAACCCAGTGGCGCCTCAAAAGGCGCAGGTATTCGCGTAAATCCAAACCGGGATCCCCCTGTGTCGAAATCCGAGGACAGCTTGCTGGCCTACCATCGGAACGGCAATTTTGTACGGTTACACCAATCGTACCCGTCGTTTGTTTCGAGTCCGGACTCGCCTTAACAACCCCTTCATCGGGCGGAAGTAGTTGCCCCGCTAGCTCAACACCTGCTTTCGGGATCAGCCAACGCACAATGTTCAGTCCCCTGAGAGCGGTATCTATAAGCAGCGGTAGTAGAAAGATGACGAGCAGTTTGAGGATGGGCAGGGTAGCACCCTGTCCCCAGTCCAATATCTGGCTGGGGCCCTCGCGTAACCGAGGGACTAAGCGTTCGCACGATCGGAATGCCGAATCCGATGCCTTCCTGGCCTCCGTGAGGCCCGCGAGTGGCGGCTGCACTTCGCCAAACAGTGTGACTGACTTGGCAGCCCCTTCATGGCTTCATCTAATTTGGGTGGAGGGTCTATTCGCCGGGGACTGTTGTGGCCCTCGTTGCCGAAGTCTCTGAACTCATCAAGTCGTCGGACACGACCGCAGAACGTCCGGCTGTGTCGCTTTCCCACTTCATGTCTGCATCGTCCAATGCACCTCGCCTAAGTGCAGGCCGAGCGAATTAGCATTGAGTGAACAGCGACTTCGCCAGTAGGCTCTACCGTGGCTGTAGCCAGAGGAGCCATACCATTGGGGCATGAACCTACTTAGGCGGCTATGGCCCGGGGCTTTCCGAGACGTCGTACTCAACTCCCTATTTGCTTCCACGTTGTTTCCAGCGCCTTTACGTTGGCGGGCCCTTCGGAGTTACGGCATGAAAGTCGGGCGGTGCTACGTGTCTCCTGGCGTTTGGTTTGGAAGCAGCCGGATAGCGATAGGCGAGGGAACCTTTATCAATTATGGTTGTTTTTTCAACACTTCTGCTTCCATCTCCGTAGGCGCCCGCTGTGACATCGGGATGCAAGTGACTTTCGCAACCAGCTCTCACCGGATAGGAACTGAAGCTAGGAGGGCTGGTCCCGCAACCGCGGCCCCAATCGTTGTTGGCGATGGCGCCTGGATTGGTGCCCGAGTAGTTATTCTTGGGGGAGTAAAAATCGGAACGGGGGCTGTGATAGCGGCCGGCGCTGTGGTCACGAACGATTGCGAGGCAAATAGCCTTTACGCGGGAGTGCCCGCTAGAAAAATCAAAAGCTTGGGTTCCTCGCGGCCAGACGAGGTGACTAGCAGGCTATAGTCGTTCGGTAAAGGAATGCGCGGGAGCCCCGGGCAGCAATCGTCGGATGGCTTGTCTCGCGGCCAGGAATCATGTGAAGCCTGGCGTAATCTGTTTCTCGATGCCACGTCTTGGTGATTGTTCTTCCTCATAGTCGGTTGAGAACGCCTACCCAAAGGATCGGACGGATGTCCATCGCATATGTCCGCATTCCGATGCCGACAGAAAGCCCGTCCTCCTGGTTACGGCACGCCCTGCAGCTGCCAATTCGTCTGAACTGCCTCTGACATCACGACCGAGCCGTCCGCCACGCGTAAGAGGACGAGGTAGTTTGAATCGACGCCAGGCAATCCCAATGATGCCGAACGGACCTGGTGGCCGCACTGGGTAATCAGGCGCCTTCGGGAAACCCTCACAATCACTAAGGCTGCTGGCCTTCAGTATGGGCAGCCGTTAACCGGAGTACGCAATGGAGTTTTCCATATAGCGCTCTCGCTATTCATCAGGTTCTGGACTGCTAAGTGTGATTTGTCTTTTGAGGAACCCGGCCGCAAAAGTTTGGTTCTCGCGTAATGTGCGGTGTGACTTGAATAGCGCCGTGAGCTGTGCAAGCAACTGGGAAGTATCCTTATTGCCTAGTGCTGGCGCAGAAGTGATCGGAAGATAGCGAAAAGGCGGCAAGCGTTTCCTGCGGGCAGGCTACGCACGCTTGTCAAACCCCTTCCGTGACGGGTAGCGTCCCAAGAGATCTGACATAGGGGATCACTGCTCGCCAACGGAGGTTTGTTGTGGCTTTGTCCGAGTTTGCTCTGGCGCTAGGTGCGCTGCTGGGCACACTGCTGGTTCCTTTTGCCGTCCTTCACCACATTTTACGGCTGAAGCGCCGCGCTATCCGGGCCACCGCTCCGGTCACACCACGAGATAACGGCCGTTAACCATGCCCTACGTAGATATCAACCCAAACAAAGGCCGTCCCAAATGGCAAGGCTACGCTGTTCTGGCAGTCCTACTCGTCCTCACAGCAGCAGTGGTCGGCGCTGCCCTTACCCGGATTTGAGCAGACCGCTTCCGTCGAACCCCTAGACTTACTGTTTGAACCAGTGCTGCAAAGTTTCTTGCCGACTGTCCTGGGGGGACTAATGCCCGATCCGGCGAATCAGAACGCACGCGCCAATGCACAGGATGCAGGGCAGCGGCAACAGCGTCGTCGCCGCGACCTTCGTCGCGCCGACGGCGAGTTGTCGAATGCCCGGATAGGAACCATGCCAGCCGCGACAGAGAACCCTTCGCAGTCCGAGGGCAGGCCGCTGACCCGCCGCGCCTCCTGGGCTGAGGCCGCCGCCGCACCGGATGCCCCAAAGCCATCCGCTCCAAAACAACCACCGGTTTCGGGGCCGCCGACCGCTCCAGACGCGATGCCTTTCAACCCGGACGTGCCCAACTTGGCAGCCGAGCCCGCCCCGCCGACCGCTCCGGCTGAAACCCCCGCCTTCCGCCGTACCCGGGCGACAGTTGCGGACACCATTGCTGAAATCCCACTGCCTGACTTCATCAGCTCACCCGGGCTATTCGTTAAGGAACAGAAACCTCGCCCTGTAGGTGGGTTCCGTGGGGCCCTGTACAAGGTGAGCGGGGGCGCCTGGAATTTGGGTCCCGGTGCAAAGCAGCGTCAGGAAGACGAGTTGGCTCGTCGCATCTCGCGTCAGCTTCAGGGCAGCTACAATACGGCTATCCTGAGTCTAAAAGGGGGCATCGGTAAAACGTCTACCACTGTGGGTGTTGGTCTGACACTTGCCGAGCATCGCGGAGATGCTCCCTGCGCCATTGACGCCAATCCCGATTCGGGTGACCTCGTAGAGCGTGCCTTGGGCGAAGGCATTTACCAGCAGTCTAGTCCGCGGACTATCACGGACCTTTTGAAGAATATTGAGTCGATCGACTCGCTCACTGCCCTTGCACGGTACATGCACCATGCTGGCCGATTGCATCTAATAGCGGGGGAACAGGACCCGGAGGTTTCGGATTCTCTTACAGCTGAGGAGTACTTGCGTATCCGTAAATTGATATCAAGCTACTACTCGGTAGCTCTGACGGACTGTGGTACTGGCGTAACGCACAACGCTATGCGTGGAATCCTGCAGTCTGCCGACAACCTGGTCATTGCTGCCGGCTACGCAGTAAGCGGTGCGAAGCGAGCCCGCAGTACTCTGCACTGGCTGGCAAGCCACGGGTACGAGAACCTCGCACGGAACGCGATCGTGGTAATCACCGACAAAGACGAAGTTTCATCCCGGGTGGACAAGGACGCTATTGAGGATCACCTCTCGGGTATCTGCCGTGAGCTCATTGCCGTCCCACATGATCGCGGGGTGGCGGACGGTGATCTAGTGACCCTCGACGTGCTCAAGCCTGAAACTCGCCGTGCATACAAGGAGATTGCTGCAGCTATAGTCGACGGGTACCGGTAGAGACACTCTGCTTTGTGGCCCGTCTTCCGGCACTTGCCGGCTGAACCGATCTCCGCCACGCACTTGGCGGACATCAGCGTTGGCCGCTTACGGATGTGATCCGCTCGATGAACAGGTCCGGGCAATTATCGGCGCGTGGCCAGCCGCAGGTAGACTCACCTCTGCTGGCGCTATTGGACCAACCCTAGGGCGATGAGCTTGGCGCGCAGTTCGTTCACGAGAGCCATTGTCGTGCCAAGGTCGATTGCAGCTTGGTTCGCTAGCGTCGGTCGCACGATGGGCGTGGCGCCCCACCAAGCCTGCTTCTCCGTCGGACTGCCGCCCCACTTAATGCCTGCCCCTGCGCCTCCTAACCCCGCATGGATGGTGGTGCCGTCCGCGATGCCCTGACTGCGCATGGCAAGAACCAGAAGGGCGGGGTTCCCGGCGAGGCCGGAAACCCAGGGCACATCGGCTGGATTGTAGGCAACGCCGGAAAGGCTAACCGGCACATTCGGTTGAACGCCATACTTCGCCTTGTTCGCTGATACCGTGCTGTCGTGTCGTATAGCAACCGCGCTGATTACACATCCAATTGCGGTTTGCCTCGGGAATCCGAGGTCGATATGCGAATAGGTGTCGTTGGCCTCGATGCCGTTCGTCTGGAATGTGCACCCCGCGATGACTGTACGCGGTGCTTCCGTAGTTATTCCGTGGCGGCGGTTGATGTCGATGCCGCAGTTCATGATCATGGCGCACTGAGCAAGCGGACCCAATGAAATTCCGTTTGTGTTTCCCCATATGTCATTACTAATACAGTGCTGCAGGCCTCCGGTGTAGCGGATACCGTCGCCAGCATTTTGCCCAATTGCGCAGTTTTGGACCGTGCAGTCCGTCGCATCGACGTAGACACCGTGGCCGTCGTTGTTGATGAGTTCACAGTCGATGACTCTTGTGCCTCGTCTGTAGATTCCTACATGAATGCCGTCGCCTTTGAAGTCATGGATGAAGACCTTATTGATTCTCCAAAGAGGATCTTGGCCGGAAGATGCGGGGTGCTGCTGGATTCCGTGAAGGGCCACTCTCTGATTGGCCTTGTTGCCATCCAGTTGGATATCCCTGATGACGACGCCTGATGACAGCCTGGATTCCTCGTAGTCCGAAATCAAGGGGCGGGTTGCATTACTCTTCAGCTTTAGAACTGTCGTGCGGGAACCGTTGAATGAGTTGAGGCCGAATGTTCCCCCACCGACGCCTTCGATGACGGTGTGGCTCTTGACTCTCAGTCCGTCCGTTACCCAGGTGCCTTCCGGGAAGTAGAACGTAGTGGCCTGCCCCAGGTTTCCGACCTTGTCCAACTCCGCCTGAAGCACTGCGGTGTTATCCGTAACGCCGTCACCAGCAGCACCCGGCAGTCTGCCAACGTTCACGACGCGTCGGGATTCTGCCTTGTCCTGCTTAGCCGTGCCAAACGTGGCTGAGAGGTCGGGAAGTAGGGAAGCTGGAATCTTTGCTTCCGGATCCAGGTTTGCCACTCCCAGAGGTTTGCCCTTTTCGGACGTAGGAATATAAGCGGTAGATGGTGTCTTATCACCCGGGCCGGCCTGCGCACTTCTAGCACCAACCTCGGTGATTGTGAGTGCGCCGGTAACGGCGGCCACGAGTGTGCCCGCTCGAAAAAGCATCCGCCGCCTCAATTCGGCACCCGCTAGCGGTGGGGGCTTCATGCCCGACTTATCAGCCATGACCGCACCGAAGCCAAGAAGGTATTGCGCTCCCGCGATTCAACACTTTTGCGACCTCCAACATTCCAGAAACTATCGTCCCCTGAAGCTAATTCCCTGCAATAGATGCATGCCACCGTGGTGACTACTCATTTTTCTTCCTCGTAACCCCGGCGATGGAGGAGCGCGGTACTTAGTAATTGAGGCAGCGGAAACTTTAGCTACTCGGCTCGACGATCGCGGATAAGTTCACTGGATCCAGATAGGGCCGTTCCCCGTACTCCTCTATGATTAGTGCCATGGACATTTGGGGGAAGCTTCGTGGTGTAGAAAATCGGGCACGGGCACTCGCCGCCGGCGTACCTCAGTGCCGGATTGACCGCGAGACAAAGATTGTCGTTAAGCACGGTGCCATAGATGCAGGAGTTCGATCCTATGTCGGCAAGGGAACACATATAGCTGTCGTCGGCAGCGCTCAAGAGGCGGCCAGCCTCGCTATTGGCTCAGGGTCAAGAATCGGCGCGAGATCCAGGATCAATGTGAGGAATAGTCTCACCATAGGAGAAGATTGCGAGTTCTCCTGGTTGGTGCAGATCCTCGACTCCGACTTTCACGAATTGACTTACGCGGACGGCCGTAAGAGCACCATGACCAAGCCCATCAAAATCGGCAACCGTGTGCTTATAGGCACAGGGGCGATCATCCTGAAAGGGGTGACGATTGGTGACGGTGCAGTAATTGGGGCGGGTGCCGTTGTGAGCCGTGACGTGCCCGCCAACGCCGTCGTCACTGGGAACCCCGCCGAAGTCCGAGGTGAGGTGGTCTCTTGGGTATGAGCCGTTGGGCAAGAATAGCTGGCGGACGGCGTGTCAAGTCGCCGAAAGCGGGATACGACATCTTCCTCGTCGCTGGCCAGTCGAACGCGTTGGGTGCTGGTCTCGGGTATAACCGGGATTTGGATTCCGCTGATGCGCGCGTGCACCAGTTCGCCGGAAGCGGACCCAAGGCAGGGAGGATCGTGGCGGGCGAACACCCACTCTGGCACCACACTCGCGCCTCGGGAGTTGGCTTCGCCCTCACCTTCGCCAACCTTCATGTGGAGGCTACGGGTAAACATGTACTGCTGGTGCCAGCAGCCCGCGGAGAATCAGGTTTCTTTCCATATCTCGGCTACTCATGGGATGTACAGGACCATCCCGGAGTGTTTAATCTGTTCAAGTTCGCCTCCCATCAACTCGCCGCCGCGCTTGCAGCCCATCCGGACAGTGAGCTGCGCGGCGTTCTGTGGCACCAGGGTGAAGCTGACGTGTGGCAGCTTAGCCAAGACGAATACGCCGCGAAGCTTGATGCGCTCATCGGCGCGTTAAGGGATGAGTTTGGAGCAGTTCCATTCATACTTGGTCAGATGAATCCCGACCGTATGGCAGAGGCCGCTAACACCCTACCCGGGTACCCGCTCATCGACGCGGCTCACAGGGATACGCCGGCCAGAGTCCCCCTCGCTCGGTTTGTTGAGGGGCCATCCGGTATGTACAACTCTGCGGAGGAGAAAATGCACTACAACGCCGCGGGGCAGCGCGAGCTGGGCCGTCGATACTACGAGGAGTATCGACGGCTCGCACCCGCCTAGGTAAGGAACAGGGACCCCAGCGCATGACCGCATATCATTAGGCTCATGACCTTTTGGGGGAAGCGCTCCGCGATATTTGTTGTTCTTGTACTGGCAATGGCTGGCTGTGCTCCGCAAGCGCTGCCAAGTGACCCCGACATGGCAGCAAAAGCGCAGGCCTACGAGTCCCATGTAGCGGAGGAATTGAAGGCTCGCGACGCTGCCGCCGCTGAAGCAAGGCTTATCGACCTTGCGTTCCCACCCGATCGGCCGCTGTCGGTTTTTTATGCAGGCGACTCGCTAAGCTATAGCCTCTATAGCACCACCGAAGCCAACGGTTATCGCCCCATCGTAAACGCCGAACTAAGCAGGCACGGCCCAATCCTTGAGCAGCGTGCCACCAAGGCAGACCCGCAGGCTCTGTTCAAGGCAGGCAACGTGTTAGAAGTCCCGGTATCGGGTGTTGACCTAGCCATCCTTGAACTCGGAACCAACGACACTCAGCGGACTCCTCCGGATCAGTTTCGGAAGGACTACGAGACGCTGGTGCGCAACGTCCAGCGCTCCGAAAACGTGCAGATCATTTGCGTCGGAGCTTGGGGCGGGGGTGGACAAACGATCACGGACCCATATGACTTCGAAATCGAGAGTGTATGTGAGGCAAACGGCGGCCAGTACGTAGACCTGACCGCCGCGTACGAGGAGGAGGATACTTTCGGCCCGGAGGGTGCCCCTTCGTGGCTTGGGCCGTCCGACAATTTCCATCCGAATGACAAAGGCCACCGCCTCATAGCTGACCTGATCCTTGAGAGGATCAGGTTTTCCTAGAGCACGTGCCTTGTGTTCCGTCGTGGACGAGTTGCGGCAGCGCTGGCTGCAATTGAGATGCTGCGGCATGCGCCGCGTTGTAGAGCAGGTCCGTGCCCCTGCGTTGCAGGGCGGTCGCGCCGCTGCAGTGTAGCCACCGGATTTCCTCCAAACGACGTCGGCAGACTTGGCAGCTGGGCCTGTGAGGTCACGGTGAGGGCCACGAGCTTGCCCTCAAACGGGGTTCCTCGCTGGCCCGGAACCCTGTTTGTAAGTGTGAGTAAGATTCACCTGGTTGCCTCCTACATCCCGGCGGGACTACTCCTGACCGCTACCGCGTATCCACGTCCTCAAACACCAGGAACGTCTGGGTATCCAGGACTCCCGGCATGGACTGCAGTTGGTCGAAGATGACCCGGCGCAGGTCGATGTTGTCCACGGCGCGGACCAGCAGGATCACGTCGAAGTCGCCGCCCACCAGGGCGATGTGGTGCACCTCGGGGATGGCGCCCAGCTGGTCGCGGAGCTCCCGCCAGGCGTCCTGCTTCAGCTTCAGCGTCACGTAGGCGGAGGACTTCAGGCCCGCCTTGATCGGGTCCACCACGGCCGTGAACCGGGACAAGACCCCCTCACCCGTCAGCCGGGCGATTCGGGTGTACGCGTGCGCCCGCGAGATGTGCACGTTCTCCGCCACCTGGGTAACGGACATCCGGCCGTCCCTGGTCAGCTCGGCAATGATGCTCCGGTCGATGTCGTCCAGCGGTACCGGCTCCGTCCGGGTTTCCTGTGCCGGCATTTCGTCCACAACTCCCACTCGTAATCTGGCTCACATTTGCAAATCGTCTCCCAGTGTAGGCAAAACCGCGCAGCTTCTCCACGATTTCCGCAGGTGCTGGATACGAAACCTCCCGCAGGTCAATACTGGGAAGGAATAGTGGCAACAGAAGGAACGGACCAATGACGATCTCCGCAGACCACACCGCACCGGACACCACCGGGGCGGACCAAGCAGGCACGGCTCCGCATGAGGACGCCCTCGCCGAAGCCGCCAAGAAGTTCGGGATCACCGCCGAGGACTACATGCTGCCGGCCCGGCACCAGATCCAGATGGTGGACCCGGACGGCCGGCTCCTGCCCCACAACGAGCAGGGCACCGAACCCGGCCACGAATACCCCCTGCCCGGCGATGACGAACTGCTGGCAGCGTACGAACAGCTCGTCGTCGGACGCCGCGTCAACGACCAGAACTCCGCCCTGGTCCGGCAGGGCCGCATGGCCGTGTACCCCTCCAGCCACGGCCAGGAGGCCTGCCAGGTGGCCGCCGCCCTGTGCCTCTCCGACGGCGACTGGATGTTCCCCACCTACCGCGACGCCGTCGCCGTCATGACCCGCGGCGTCGACCCCGTGCAGGTGATGACCATCTTCCGCGGCGACTGGCACGGCGGGTTCGACCCCCTCAAGAACAAGGTGGGCATCCAGTGCACCCCGCTGACCACCCAGCTGCTGCACGCCGTCGGCGTCGCGCACGCCGCCAAGCTCCGCGGCGAGGACACCGTGGTGCTGGCAATGTGCGGCGACGGCGCCACCAGCGAAGGCGACTTCCACGAGGCCCTCAACTTCGCCGCCGTCTTCCACCTGCCCGTCATCTTCTTCGTCCAGAACAACAAGTACGCCATCTCGGTGCCGCTGGCACACCAGTCCGTGGCGCCGTCGCTCGCGCACAAGGCCGTGGGCTACGGCATGGCGGGCGAACGCGTGGACGGGAACGACGTCGTCGCGCTCCTCGCCGTCCTGGACCGCGCCGTGAAACTCGCCCGGGAAGGCTCCGGCCCCCTGCTGGTGGAAGCCAACACCTACCGCATGCAGGCCCACACCAACGCCGACGACGACACCCGCTACCGGGAAAGCGCCGAGGTTGCCGAGTGGCGGGCCAAGGACCCCGTGAACCGGATGCGGACCTACCTGACGGACCGCGGCCTGCTGCACGACGACGGCGAGGCCCGGATCGCCGAGCACGCCGAGGCCGTGGCCGCGCAGCTCCGCGAGGGCCTCAGCGAGGACGTCACCGTGGACCCGCAGGAGCTCTTCCGCCACGTGTTCGCCATGCAGACGCCGCAGCTGAAAGAACAGTCCGCCCTGCTCGCCGACGAACTCGCCCGCGACGCCGCAGCCCAAAACACCAATCCTTCATCCCAGGAGGCCGCCAAGTGAGCCCCACCGTCACCACCTCCTCCGAGGCCAACGGCAACGTCAGCGCCGCCACCGCCCGGGCCGCCGCCTCCGCCGCGGCCACCGCCGAAGCCGCCGGCCCGCAGCCGGTCACCATGGCCAAGGCCCTCAACACCGCCCTGGTGGACGCCATGTCCGCCGACTCCTCTGTCCTGGTCTTCGGCGAGGACGTGGGCACCCTGGGCGGAGTCTTCCGCATCACCGACGGGCTCACCAAAACGTTCGGCGAGCAGCGCTGCTTCGATACGCCCCTGGCCGAGTCCGGGATCGTGGGCATGGCGGTGGGCATGGCCATCAACGGGATGCGCCCGGTGGTGGAGATGCAGTTCGACGCGTTCGCCTACCCGGCGTTCGAGCAGATCGTCAGCCACGTTGCCAAGATGCACAACCGCACCCGCGGGGCCGTGAAGCTGCCCATGGTGATCCGGGTTCCCTACGGCGGCGGCATCGGGGGAGTGGAGCACCACTGCGACTCCTCCGAGTCCTACTATGCCCACACCGCCGGCCTGAAGGTCTACACCCCGGCTACGGTGGCGGACGGGTACCGGATGCTGCGCGAGGCCATCGACTCGGACGATCCCGTCATGTTCATGGAGCCCAAGAAGCTGTACTGGTCCAAGGACTCCGTTGACTTGGCTTCGTTGCGCGCCTCCTATGAGGAAGGTACGACGGCGGGACGCACCACCGAGGGGAGGGCCGCCGTCGCGCGTCCCGGCACGGACGCCACGCTGATCGCGTACGGGCCGTCCGTCCCCACCGCGCTGGCCGCCGCCGAGGCTGCCGCGCTGGAGGGGCGCTCGCTGGAGGTGATCGACGTGCGGACCCTTGTGCCGTTCGACGACTTCACTGTCTGTGAGTCTGTGCGGAAGACCGGCCGGGCCGTGGTGATCGCCGAGGCGCACGGCTTCGCGTCCGTGTCCTCCGAGATCGTGGCCCGGGTGCAGGAGCGCTGCTTCCACCACCTGGCCGCCCCCATCCGCCGCGTCACCGGGTTCGACATCCCGTACCCGGCACCCAAACTCGAGAAGTACTACCTGCCCGGCGTGGACCGCATCCTCGACGCCGTCGACGACCTTCAGTGGGAGGACTGATTTCATGAGCGAGACTCGCGTGTTTTTGTTGCCGGACCTGGGGGAGGGCCTGACCGAGGCCGAGCTGGTGTCCTGGCACGTTTCTGTTGGGGACACCATCTCCGTGGACCAGCCGATCGCCGAGGTGGAGACTGCCAAGTCCACCGTTGAGGTGCCCTCTCCCTATGCCGGTGTTGTGGCCGAGCTGCACGGGCAGCCGGGGGAGACCATCGACGTGGGAAAGCCGCTGATCTCGGTGATGCCTGCTTCTTCCGGGGCCGCCGCTTCTGATGCCGCCCCCGCCCCGGAACCTGCGGAGCCCGTGACTGAACCTGCGGAAACCGAGCTGGGGGAGCCGGTGGTTGACTCCGCACCGGTTGAGCCCGGCGAAACCCACGTGGCCCAGTCCTACCGCGAAGAGGAGAAGGCTGGGTCCGGAAACGTCCTGATCGGCTACGGAACTCCCGGCGGCCACGGCACCGCCCGCCGCACCCGGGCACGGAAGTCGTCTCTTGCCCTGGTTGAGCCTGCCGAAAGCAAACCTGCAGAAGCCACCCCCGAACACGACCTGACCCTGGTGCGGACCCGGGTTCCCGGGAAGCTCGGTGCGGTGATCTCCCCGCTGGTCCGGCGCATGGCAAAGGAACACGGGGTGGATCTGGGCGAGCTCCATGGCTCCGGCGAGAGCGGGCTGATCATGCGCCGCGACGTGGAGGCAGCGATCCATCCCGTCGAAACCAAGCCGGCTGAAGCCACTCCGCGTCCGGCGGTTGAGCCTGCCGAAACTCAGCCTGCCGAATCCAGGCCAGTTCAGGCTGAGGGCGTGGACGCCCGCACCGGCCTGGCCGTCTCCTCCCGGACTCCTGTCCGCGGTGTGCGCAAGGCCGTGGCCGCGAACATGGCCCGCAGCCGCTCCGAGATTCCCGAGGCAACGGTGTGGGTGGACGCGGATGCCACCGCGCTGTTGGAGCTCCGTGAGGGAATGAAGACCAACGGCGCAGAGGTCCCGGGCCTGCTCGCGTTCATCGCCCGTTTTGTCACAGCTGGGCTGAAAAAGTACCCGGAGCTGAACACCCGCATCGAAACGGCCGACGACGGGTCCCAGGAGATCGTCGCGTTCAGCGGGATCAACCTCGGCATCGCCGCCCAGACCGACCGGGGCCTGGTGGTCCCGTCCGTCCGCGGCGCCGAAAAACTGAGCGCCCGGGAACTGGACGCCGAGATCCGCCGGCTGACCGACGTCGCACGCCAAGGCAAGGCAACCCCCACCGAACTGGGCAGTGGCACCTTCACGCTGAACAACTACGGTGTGTTCGGGGTGGACGGGTCCGCGGCGATCATCAACCACCCGGAGGTGGGCATCCTCGGCGTCGGCCGGATCATCGACAAGCCGTGGGTGGTCAACGGCGAACTGGCGGTCCGCAAAGTCACCGAACTGACGCTGACCTTCGACCACCGGGTCTGCGACGGCGGAACGGCGGCCGGCTTCCTCCGCTTCGTGGCGGACGCGATGGAGAACCCCACCACCCTCCTGGCCGACCTCTAGCCGGAGTCCCGACGCTCTCTCACTTATGGCGGTGTTTCCTGAAACGCTCGCTCACTTATGGCGGTGTTTTCTGCAACGCCCGCTCACCGCGGCGTGCGATGAGGGCCGCCAGCCCAGGCTCTTGGTGGCCCTCGCCCCACATCTACGGTCGGCCAAGCTCGACTACGACTACTCCTGCCGCTAGTCAGCCTACGCGTTAGGCGGGGGATACGACGGCGGCGCTTGCCGCCGTCGTAGGTGGACTCAGTGCCGTCGGGCGTCGTGGAGTTCCGCTGCCCTGCGAATGAAGTCGCAGTCGCTGGCGGAGAGGATACTTTCACCGTGCCGGTCCTGTTCAAACTCGGCTCCGGTAGCCACCTTGATCTCTGCCGCAATGGTTCTGGGAAGGATGCGGCACCCCGGATTATCCACCAGCCAATGCCGCGTTTCTGGTTCGAGCCGATCCCACAGCTGCTCAATGTCCATTACATACCCCACCCTTTGTAATTTTCTTATGCATGAATGATGTGAGACGGAGGTAGTCGCGGTGTCCCCTCCGCGTCTGCGGCCGCACCAGGAGACCCGATCATGGGAAATTTCTCCCACCTGGTGCGGAATCTTTTCCCCGTGATGAGTGAAAAGATTCTTCCGACATTGACCGATAGACGTTGTGGTCAATCGCGCCCATAAAAAGTGTGATCCCCTCTGGACGGGACGGTCAAGACCTCTTCTAAAACGGTCATACCAATTCCCCAGGACCGCCGCATTTCCACATGCACTTCACTCCAACTATTTATTCTGGCTGAACAAGGTGGAGCGGTTCTTCGGCTTCGTCCCCGAGGACCCCTGCGCAAGTAGTGGTACAGGTACGCCGTCGCGGGAAGTGAGTACCACTGGCCCTTGCAGACGCGTCTGCCCCAAAAAGTCGGGTAACCACCTCTGGTTACTCGCGCGGACATCCTCCCTAGGCTCCGGTTACCGGGCGCACGCCCGGCCAGAGCCGATAGAGAAGGGGCTTCAAGCTCATGAAAACCACGTCCAGGAAAATCACCGCCATCTCGGCGGCTATTGCAGGTCTGATGCTGGCGGCGGTGCCCGCTACCGCAGCGGTAACGTTCGATCCCGCCACGGGCACCGGCTTCGTTGGGAAGGGCGATGTGCAGACAGTCTTCAGCTGGTCGAACAAAGCGCTCCAGGACAACGCGGCCAAGGTGGACTTCCGCGTCAACTCCGTCACGGAAACCTCGTGGACCTGCAGCAAAGAGGTGGTGCAGGGCAATGATGTGGTCCGCGAAATCATCCTGGAGCGGAGCACATCTGTGACGACGCAGGGCCTTGTCACCACCGTGGCCCGGGATAACTCCAAGGGCAAGGACGGGGCTGTTACGGGCTTCTTCCTGACAGGGTATGAGGGCGGCGCCTCCGTCTCGGTAACGGACGGTCCTGCGGTGCGCTCCTGCCCGGCCAACCCCAGCGGCTTCGTTTACGACGGGAACGCGCAGACAACCGAAACAGGCGGCGGCCTTGAGGTGACGGCCGACGGGAGCACCTGGCACCCCCTCGGCTAGCGAACTGAGGGCAGCAGCTACTTGCGCCGCAGCCGGGCGCCGGACGTTTCCAGCCATTCCTGGAAACGTTTGGCGTCCGACGGCGGCGCCCGGCACCGGGATCAGCGCGCCGCTGATGGGCTATTGTCCAAGGGGTGGTGACTAAAGATTCTGAAGCAAAGGAAACCGAAACGGCCGGTAGCGGCTCCGGGTGGACGTTCCTCACCAACCATGCCCATGTGCTGCTGACCATCGCCCGTGATCCGCAGATACGGCTCCGCGACCTGGCTGCCACGGTGGGGATCACGGAGCGTGCCGCCCAGAAGATTGCTGCGGACCTTGCGGAGGCCGGCTACATCACCAGGACACGGGCAGGCCGACGGAACATCTATTCGGTGGTGTCCGGCCGCCCGTTCCGGCACCCTGTCGATGCCGGACACCAGCTGGATGAACTCCTGGCCGTGCTCGTGCCTGAAAAGGGGCAGCCCGCCGAGGGCACGAACGCCTAGAACTTGGCTGGCCGCAGGACCTCGACGTCACTGAGAAACAGGATCATGGCGTAGTCCTGGTAGTAGTGCTCGCGAAGGTGCGCGGCAAGGCCTTCCGCCGTCACCGCATCGCACACCACCTCAATCCGGATGTTGCTGTTCGCTTCCCAGCCCGCTCCCCGGACACCCCGGCTGCCTTTTCCGCGCGCGTCGGTGATGGTGTATCCGTGGGCGTTGTGCTGCTCGATGTCGCGGACGAGCGTTGATTCGAGGACGGCCTCGGTGACGATGGTCAGGAGCTTGCGTTGGTGTTTTTCCATGGCTTTATCCCCTCGTGAAGGTATGGATCCAGATGGACAGGGCGTGGTAAAGGGGGATCCCCACCACCACGTTGAACGGGAAGGTGATCCCCAAGGATGCTGCCAGCGACAACGTGGGGTTGGCCTCCGGTACGGAGATGCGCATGGCCGCTGGCGCCGCGATGTAGGAGGCACTTGCCGCCAGTGTTGCCAGAATCGCTGTTCCGCCCACTGACAGCCCCAGGGCCCAGCCCAGCCCTGCACCTATGACTGCTGAGAACAGCGGCATGATGATGGCAAAACCCACCAGGAACATGCCGTATTTGCGCAGGCCTCCGAGCTGGGTAGCCGTCAGCAGCCCCATTTCCAGCAGGAACAGGGCCAGGATGCCTTTGAACATGTCCACAAACAGGGGTTCGATGGAGGACAGGCCGTCCGGTCCGGCGATCCAGCCGATGAACAGGCCGCCCAGGAGCAGCACGATACCTTTCCCGAGGAAGACCTCATGGGCCACCGATTTCCACCGTGTCTCCTTCGAAACTCCCCGGGCCAAAACGATGCCCACGATGATGGCCGGCACTTCCAGCATCACCAGAAGCAGCGGCATGTGCTCCTCGAAGACTACTTGGCGTGTGCCCAGGTAGGCGATGGCCACAGCGAAGGTGCCTACGCTGACGGAGCCGTAGTGGGCGGCGATGGAGGCTGCGTCGGCGCGTTTGAACCGGCCGAGGTAGCGCAGCACCGGGAAGGCCAGGAGGGAGAGGAAGAATCCCATCGCCACAACAGCCAGCATCTGCGGCAGCAGGTCTCCAAAGGGCTGCTTAGCCAGCTCCACGCCGCCCTTGAGGCCGATGGCCAACAGCAGCACGATGGTGACGAACTCGTAGATTGCCGCCGGGAGGCGCAGTTCGGACCGGAGCAGCCCGGCCAGCGCACCAAGAATGAAGAAAAGGATGATGGGGTCTACCACTTTAGGACTCTCTGGTTGTTTCCCGGCGGATGGACAGGAGCGGTAATGAACCCGGCCCGGGTCCACGGGCTGGGTTGGCCGCGCATGCGGCGTCGACCCACAGCATGGCACAAATTGCACAGATATGCGCAGCACAATTCATGAAACGTAATTCGTATATAAAAGGAGGGCTCTGCCCGGGGGTCGGATGCAAGGCAACAGGTAGCTCCAGCGCAAAAGACAGGTATCAGCCAACGGTGACCGCAGGTTCGCCTGGTCTATAAACTCCGGCCTAAGCCGTTGTTTCGGCCAGCCCGTTACGAGGGGAAACCTGATGCAGCTAACAAATACACGGTGCCGGCGATACCCGGTCCGCCCTGCGGCTCAACACAAGCAAGCCCGACTTCGCAGGCGGCGTGCGGCCATCGTCGGTACGGTCATTGCGGCGCTCATGCTGGTCGGCAATATCACTGCAACCGCTGCAGCCACGGTGACCTCCACGATCCCGGTCGGGTCGAGCCCGAGAGACGTTGCATTCAGCCCGGACGGGTCGAAGGCCTACGTCACCAACGCCGAATCCAACACTGTATCCGTCATCGACGTCGCCTCGGGCACGGTGACCTCCACGATCCCGGTCGCCACTTTTCCGATCGGTGTTGCGTTCGCCCCGGACGGATCGAAGGCCTATGTGACCAGCACCGGTACCGACACGGTGTCGGTCATCAATGTGGCGTCTGGCACGGTGACCTCCTCGATTTCGGTCGGAGAGACCCCGACCGCCGTTGCATTCACGCCCGACGGGTCGAAGGCATATGTCACCAGCGCTGGTACCTATACGCTGTCGGTCATTGATGTGGGCACGCATAGGATGACCTCCTCGATCCCGGCCGGGCCGCTTCCGAACTCCATTGCTTTCACCCCGGACGGGTCGACGGCCTACGTCACCAACGGGCAGGATTCCAACATGGTGTCGGTCATTGATGTGGCCACGAGCACGATGACCTCCACCATCCCGGTCGGGTCGTCTCCGACCGGCGTTGCGTTCACGCCGGACGGGTCCACAGCCTACGTCGCCAACAACGAAAGTGACACGGTGTCGGTCATCGATGTGGCAACCGAAGATGAGGTTGCGACCATCACGGTGGGGTGGGCCCCGGACAGTGTGGCGATCGCCCCTGACGGGTTCACGGCCTACGTCACCAACTCCGGTTCCAATACGGTGTCGGTCATGGACGTGGAGTCGCGCGTTGTAACCTCTGAGATCCCGGTTGGGGCGTCTCCCACTGGTATCGCGGTCGCCCCCGACGGGTCGACAGTCTACCTCGTAAACACGTCCTCCAATACGGTGTCGGCCATTACTGTGAATGCCGCAGCGCCGGTGTTCACCGCGGCCACACCGCCTTCAAAGGCGACCACGCGTGCCGCCTACAGCTACACGTTTGCCGCAACAGGTGTCCCTGCCCCGACCTTCCAGGTTTCCTCCGGTGCACTGCCGGCAGGCCTAACGCTGGACGCCGCCACGGGAGTCCTGGCCGGAACACCGACCAAGGCCGGCAGGTACACGTTTAGTGTCACTGCCACCAACGGTGTCAGCCCCGGTGCGGTCACGGACCCCATCACGATCACCGTGACCAAGGCAAAGGTCCGCTGAACCGAAGCACGAACACGCAGCACCGCCAGCATCAGGGCAGAACATGCGCGCAAGATGACGCGCAGTTCGTGAAGCACAAGGACATGTCACGTGTGGACCAAACAGCACCAAACCTTCTGCAGTATCTGCGGAAAGACAACCAACCACTTCACGCACTACCTCAAGGATGAGGAAGGCGGCGGGATAATTCCCGACGAGCACTGCGCCGAGCACCGTGAAGACCTAGTAGGTGAACAGCCTCAGACTTAGCCGCGTGGCCGTCGAAATCAGCTCAACGAAGTTCCGGTTGATCCGGCGTTACTGCTGCGTTATCGGTCGGGGAGGGGCGCCCTCCCGTGCGGGAGCATGGCTGGTACGACGGCGGGTGCGCGCCGCCCTCGTACGCCTTGACTTGGCGGGTCGGTACGGTTGCGTAGGCTCAGGACGGGAGGTGCCCCAGATGGCTACTACACCGGAACAGTTCTATGACCGCCTGGCATCCGAATACCACCTGCTGTTCGGCGACTGGTGGACTGCCGCCAAATGGCACGGGCGCATGATCGCGGATGTCCTCGCACGCCGGGGGATCACCGAGGGGCGCCTCCTGGACTGCACATGCGGCATCGGAACCCAGGCCCTGCCGCTTGCGAAACTTGGGTACCGCGTGACGGCGACCGACGTGAGCCGCGCCGCCGTCGACCGGGCCAGGGCGGAGTCAACTGCTAGGGAAACCGACGTCGACTTTGCCTGCTGCGACGTCCGGAACGTGCGGAATTGCGTCTCCGGGGAGTTCGACGTCGCCATCTCCTGCGACAACGCCCTGCCGCACCTGCTGACCGACGGGGACCTGCGCAGTGCCTTGGGCAGTGTCCGGGCGTGCCTGCGGCCGGGCGGGCTGCTGCTCGCCTCCCTTCGGGACTATGACGCGTTGCGGGCCACCCGGCCGGGCGGGGTGCCGATCGCGGTTTATGGGGACGTCGGGTCCCGGCATGGGGCCGGCCAGGTGTGGCAATGGTCCGAGGACGGGGAGTATGTGGACATCGAGCTGTTCACCTTCACAGAGGAGGCCACCGGATCGTGGCGGGCCCGCTCCGGCACCACCCGCTACCGGGCGCTGCGGCGCGCGACACTTTGGGGTCTGCTGGCATCGGCCGGGTTTACCGCCGTCGAATGGCTCATGCCCGACGTCAGCGGTTACTACCAGCCGATGGTGCTGGCGACAGCCTGATGCTCGTTGGTGCTCCTCCGGCTAGAACGTCTCTGGGACGGGGCGGCCGGGGAAGAGCGCCGCGTACTGCTTGCGGTACATCCTGCGTCCGATCAGCCGGTAGGCAAGGCGCACCGGTGCGGGCATCTCGTCGAAGAAGATTCTCCTCCGGTCTTCCGGCGGATTCGCGGCCAGGACCAGGCCGAGGAAGGAGACCAGGAACTTTTTGTCGTACTGCCGCACCCCATGCTTGGGTAATGCCATCAGTTCCTCCTCGGTCATCACCCGGTCCACGACGGGCATCACTTCGGTGACCTCGCGGCGCAGGTGCTCCTTGAGGACGGGCTGAAGGTCTTCGTAGCGCTGTGCGAGTTCCGCCCTGCTTTCTGCGTCCGCCGTCTGCATCCAGCCTTCAAGGACGGGTTCGGTTGCCTTCACGTGGTCCCGGATCTGTCTGTGGTGGCGGAGCATCTCCTCTATGTGCGGTGTGCTCGCCGGTGCCCGCTCGGCCAACTGCGGGTACATCAGCAGGTCCTGGCCCTCCTGGTGGACAAGGAGCACTTTGTGGAAGTTACCCAGCATCTTTCCCACATAGGCGGCGCGGGCAGTGTCGCCGGGGCTGGCGGAACGCACCAGGCCGGGCGCCTCGTCATAGGCCCAGAGCAGGAAGCGGTGGACCCGCTGGATACCGGTTGACCCGGTAGACAGGACCGGCCCCGGCGGCAGGGGTGCCGCGGTTTCGCCGGGACGCATGGTGAAGAAATCAGTCATGGCTGGCTCCATTGGAAAATCTGGCGATACCCGCCCGGACGCCGGCACGGCGGTTTCCGGGCCGGGCCGGGATTAGGCTGTGGCCACGGAGCCAGATTACTACTTTTGTAGTGAGATGTCACTACTTTTATAGTGGTGCCGAGGGCACCCTTGGAAGCGACGAAACAGACACCGGAGGCGCTAGGAGCCGAACAGTTGGGCCGCCAGCGAGTAGATCCCCCATAGCCCAGCTGCCAAAAGGGCGCCCAGGTAGGCGAGGACCAGCCTCGTATCGCGGAGGTAGCACTTCGACTTCGTCAGGCCCCGCCGTCGGGCTTTCCAATAGCCTGCGAATCCGACGGCGGCGAACACGGCCAGTGCCAGCGGGCCTGCGGCCCAGCCCAGCAGGGCAATCGTCGCGAAGATGCAAAGCCGCAGCGGATCGAAGGGCGGCGGTGACTGCGGATCGGCGTCGGGGTGAGGGCGGTGTCCATGCCGGGCTGCATGCTTGGAACGCACAAGATGCGACGGCGGCAACCCGGCGGCAATGCGCCGGGCGTCGGAAGCGGAACTCATCATTCCTCCTTGTCCCTGGCTCAGACCTGGCGGACCGGGAGGAGCCGGGTGCCCGTGGCTGTGCTCATCCGCTGCCTGGCCAGGGCGGGCCAGGCCTGGACAGCGCAGAACGGAGCGCACTGGTGATCGCCGGCGTCGCTCTTCGTCCCCACGTGGACGCAGCATTGGGTGAGCCGTTCCTCAATCATGGTGGAGATGTCCATGAAGGGCTTCACCATGATCCGGGTGATCCGTTCGCCGAGGAGCCGGCGCAGGCGCTGCTGCTGCCCTGGAAGCTTGCCGGCGGCCAGCGTGGTCAGGGTGCCGATGCCGAGGTCGCACTGGGTGCAGATGTTCTTCCAAAGGTCCATGGTCCGCGGGTGGGACAAGGAGGACTGTTCGCTGAGAAGGTCCAGCAGTGAGGTCTTCATGAGGTTTCGCAGCTCGAGCGGGATGGCGCTGTCGGCGATCCGGTTGGCGATGGTGTCGGGGTTAAGTTCCAGCCAGGCGAGCAGCTGGTCGTGCCCGATGAGGGCTGTCAGTGAACGCCAGACGCCGGCGTCGTCCTTCAGCATGTAACCCACCGAGGCGCAGTGCGGATGGGAGCAGGGGAGTGCTGTCAGGTCGTGCCATGAGACTACCCCTCCGGTTTGCTCCGCGAGCCTGTCCAGGACGCCTGTGTGGGTGAGCCGGTTCAAAGGGTCGATGCCGTGGCCGCGCCCTGAACCGAACACCGGCTGCAGCGCAACCCCGCCTATGAACGGCGTTTCCAGAGCCCGCATGACGACTGCGCCCACCTCGCCGTCGTTGACGCCGAGCGCCGCCGTCATGGTCAGGGTGGTGAACACTCCGGCCTCGGACAGGCGCGCGATGGCCATGTCTTTGAAGCGGGTCAGGTCTCCGCCACGGTGGTGGATGGATGCTTCTTTGGACGGGCCGTCGTATTGGAGGTACACCTCCACCCGGTCCCGGTGCCTGGCCAGCAGGGCGAGCAGGTCGTCGTCGGTGGCAATGAGCATGCCGTTGCTGTTCACCATGATCCGGACGATCGGCCGGGCGACGAGCTCATCCAGAAGTTCAGCCAGATGCGGGTAGAGCGTGGGCTCACCGCCGGAGAGCATCAGGACGTCCAGCCGCCCGTTTTCCCGGGCAAGCCGGGTGTCGATATTGGCCAGCACTTCGCTGAGCGGCGCCACTCCCTGCAGCTGGGGGCCGGAAGCCGTGAAGCAGGTGGGGCAGCGCAGGTTGCAGTGCTCAATGATGTCCTGCAGGAGGATGCACGTGTGCTGCGTCTGCATGGCGGGCAGCCCGTATGAGTACGCCTCGGGTATCTGGCGGTAGTTGCCGGCCTGGTCCGGGACGTGTTGCTTGGTTGGCGCCTGCCACCTCTCCAGGTATCGCAGAATTTCGGGGGACTCGTCGTACAACGTGCTGATGAGTCCGTGGTCCGGGCAGCCGCGTTCAAGCCAGACCCGCCCGCCGCGGATCAGCAGCGCGCCGGAGAGGCGCCGGACCTGCGCGAGCGGGGGGTTTGTCTCATGGCAGCGGGGACAGAAGGCTGTGACATAGCGGTGAATGCGGTCCCCGCGAAGAGGCTGGCCGGGACCCGGCAACGGCTGCCGGGAAGTAAACGGGTTCATATCCGGCTACTCATCTGCGAGAGGGCCATGACGCAGATCCCGCCACCGACCAGTATGAAGACCCCTAGGCCAATCAACAGCCCCGCGCCCAACCGGGACGTGCGAGTCCAGATTGCCAGACCACCGGCTACCGCCAGATACACCCCGATTGGTATCAGCGCTGCCGGCCCGGCGAGAGGGGTTTTATAGCCTTCGTCCGGAGCGATACCAGCTGTTGTCCCGAAATAGAGGACATAGAGACCAGCAGCTCCGAGCAGGATTCCAAGCATCATGGAGCCGCGTCTTGGTTCAGGGGGCTCCTCTTCCGCCCGTGGTGGCAGGGGGCTCCAGGGTTCTTTGGAATTGTCATCGGTCATGCTGCTCGCTCCTCAACTTTCGGGCGGAGTGGTTTCATCTCAGGGGCCTCATCTGCGCGAGGAGTCCGACGCAGATCCCACCGCCGAGCAGGGTGAAGATCCCCAGGCCAATCAGCAGCCCCGCACCCAGCCGGGACGTGCGCGGCCGGACCGCGAGAACAGCCGCTACCAACAGATAGACGCCGATTGGAATCAATGCTGCGGGCCCGGCGAGGAAATGCATGGAGGAGAGCGCAAAGAAATAGAAGAGATAAAGGGCAGTAGCGCCCAACAGGATTCCCAACCCCAGGGGGCCGAGACCTGGTTCGGGGGGATCCTCCTCCTGCTCTTCTTGGCGCGGTGGGTAGTCCTCGCTCATGCTGCCCTTTCCTCCAACCTAGGCCGGAGGGGTTTGCCGAAGACCCGCAGCATCCGCCAGAGCAGCAGGGGGAGAACCACCAGGAGGAACCACTGCGGACGGCTCATCCCCAGCCAGAGCACCTCGTTGCCGCGGACAAACTCGACGCCGAAGCGGAACAGGGCGTACGCGGTTACGTAGCAGATGAAGAGGTCGCCGGACCGGGGCAGGCGGTCCCGGTAACGCCACATCAGGGCGAACGCTGCCGCATGGAACACGATTTCGTAGGCAAAGGAAGGGTGGAGCCCCACCCCGGGAACTCCACCCAACATCGCAGCCTGCGTGGGCGTGAGCATCAGCCCCCACGTCCCCCCGGTCGGGGTGCCGGGCAATTCAGTGAGGAGGCACCCGACGCGCCCGATGATCAAGGCCAATGCGACTGCTGGCGCAAGCAGATCCCCGGTGGAGTCGCGGTAACCTGTCATCCGCTTGGCCAGATGGACGCCGAACCACGCGCCCACCAGTCCCGCCAGGATGCTGCGGTCGCCGTTGCCCCACCAGTCAACGAGGGACATCTGCCGGGAAAAATCCCAGGTCAGCAATCTGGAACCGATGGCACCGAAGGCGATGGCGAAGCCTGCAATGGGCCACAGCCGGGGATCGGTAAGGCCTCTGCGGCGCTTTTCATAGGCGTAGAACAGCAGGGCTGCAAGGATTCCCAGCCCCAATAAGGCGGCGTGCACCAGCCCGTCTCCCGCGAAGGGAAGCCCGATCATGAGCAGAGTGTAACAGCGGCCATTCCTGCCTGCCCTGCGCCCTCAACGGGTGACGAAAAAGCAAGTACCCGCGCGAGAGTTGAATCCTAAATATGAGTACTCGGTACTCGTGACCTGCCACGGCGCCCCACTTACCCTGAAGCGAAAGGGGATGAGGCCGGGGCGCTCCGTTCTTGCCCGAAGCCCCGGCCGGACCACGCTGGGAGGACACCATGGGAGACAGCCCGCGCAACTCCCGCTTTGCCTGGATGGGCGGGCGCCGGACGCCCCGGCACCTTGTCCCTGAGGACGGAGTGGCGCATTCAGAGACGGTCAAGCAGCGTGCGCACACCGGCGGCGCCGTCTTGATGGTCGTTTCCCTGGCGCTCACCATTGGCACGCTCAGCGTCGCAGCAAACAACCCGCGGAGCCAGACTGCCGAAGGGCAAAGTAGCGAGCCCGCGACCCAGGTGACTGAGTCTGCGCAGCCCACCACGGATGCTCCTTCCTCGGAGCAGCCTTCCGAGCCAAGTTCCTCGCAACCAAGTGCCGAGCCAAGTGCCGAGCCAACTGCCGAGGCAAGCACCCCGGCGGCTACGGCCGAAACCGACTCCCCGGCACCAGCCAAGGACGGCGGCTCCGAGCCGGCTCCCAAACCCGAGTTTCCGTCCTTCTACCAGGCCGTCCCGGTGGGTGACCTGCCCGGCTGGCGGCAGGTCTTCGTGGAGGATTTCACGGACGGGGACGTGCCCCTGGGCGGTTTTCCCGGCATCTATGGCTCGCGATGGCACGAAACCTACAAGGACGGCACGCCGGACACCCATGCCAAGACGCAGGAAAAGAACGCGCGGACGTCCGGGTACTACCCGTCAAAGGTCCTGAGCGTCCACGACGGCGTCCTGGACATGTTCCTGCATTCGGAAAACGGTGTTTCCATGGGCGCGGCCCCCTCGCCAGTAGTTGGCGGAGCCACCCAGCCGCCCTACAACAGCCAGCTGTACGGGCGCTACTCGGTGCGTTTCAAGGCCGATTCCCTGCCGGGTTTCAAGGTGGCCTGGCTGCTCTGGCCCGTCAGCAAGCAGTGGCCGCTGCACGGTGAAGTCGACTTCCCGGAAGGGGACTTGTCCAAAGTCATCTACGCCGCCCTGCATGGCATCGGCCCGGACGGGAACCATAGGTTCGACGTCTTCCGTCCCAGCGTTCCATTTACGGACTGGCATGTGGCAACCACCGAGTGGAGTCCCGGCCGCATTGAATTCTTCCTGGACGGCAAATCCATCGGCGTTGCAACATCCATGGTCCCGGATACGCCGATGCGCTACATCCTGCAGACGGAGTCCTGCCTGACCGGCTGCCCGGCACCCGAGACCGCCGGCCACGTTTACGTTGACTGGGTAGCCATCTGGGCCAGGAACTAAGTGCGGCCGCCTGAATCCGGGTATGGACTCCGCTCCGCAGGTACCGGCCGGCCGCGAAGCGAGTAGACGCTACTGGTGATCGGCTGAAAGGCCAATTGGTACGGTGAGGAACCGCGGTTGCCGGGGGCGCTCTATGTGAAGAGGGTGGATTGTGTTTGAGGTTGACCGAGCATCAGCAGGAACGGAAAGCACCAGCCACTGTCTGCCGCTTAACCCGGGCCGGCGGCGCTATCTAAGGCTCCAAGCTCTGCTGGCAGTGTTGCTGATTGCTGTCGGGGGCGTGATCATGATGCCGGCCGGGGCCTCCGCCGCTGAGGGTGATGTTGGCGTTGAGGGTCCCTCGCATGCGGGGACGTCAGTGCCAACTGGTACCAAGCGGGCCACGAGCGGGCTGTGGTTCAACGACGGCATCTGGTGGGGGAACCTCTGGGACACCGCAAGTTCGAAGTTCCATATCTTCCGGTTCGACGCCGCGACGGGCTCGTGGGCCAGCACGGGGGTGGTGACGGACGCGCGGGGTAACACCCATCATGACGTGCTGTGGGACGGGACCACGTTGTTTGTGGCGAGCTACCGGTTCGTCAACGACGGACTGCCGGCCGAGCCGAACTTCCCGACGACGATGCGGCGCTACAGCTACGACTCAAGCGCCAAGAAGTATTCACCGCTGGGTTCTTCACAGATCAACAATTCCAAGGTCGAGGTCCTGACCATCGACAAGGACTCGACCGGCCGGATGTGGGCCACCTGGCAGCAGGGGAACCAGATCTATCTCAATGTCACTGCCACGGATGGCAAGACGTGGGGGACGCCATTCCCGCATCCCGCGTCCCTGGGCAACGTCTCCGTTGACGACACCTCGGCCCTGATCGCGTTCGACGGGAACAAGATGGGTGTGATGTGGAGCCGGCAGGCCGGTGACTCCACCGACGGCATGTACTGGAGCTACCACGTTGATGGAGCTCCTAGCACGGAGTGGACCGCTCCTGTGGCGGCCGTGTCCGGACTGCATACCGCTGACGACCATATGAACCTGAAATGGCTGGACTCCTCGGGTGGCCGGGTCTTCGCCGCTATCAAGACCTCATTCATCTCCAATCCGGATCCGCTGATCCAGCTGTTGGCCTTGAACGGCACCAGCTGGTCCGTGCATACGATAGCGGCTGTATCCGAGTGCCCGAACCGGGTGATCGTCCAGATTGACGAGGGCACGCAAACGCTGAGGACCTTCGCTACCTACCCGAAGCCCGGGGGCACATCGAACGCAGGTGCCTGCACCAGCACCGGGGGCGCGATCTACGAAAAATCGACGCCTCTGGACAACATCAGCTTCACGACCGAAAAGACGGTCCGCATCCTCGACGCCGACCAGTATGTCCACAACGCGACGTCGACAAAGCAAAACCTCAACAGCGCCGCACGGGGCACGGCCAACAGCGGACTGCTGGTGCTCGCGGCTGTGAACGCCACCAGCCGGTACTGGCACTACTACGACCCGCCCGCGCTTCGTGGCGACACGACCGCCCCGACAGTGACGGAAACGTCCCCTGCCGCCGGTGCCACCGGTGTGGCGGCGACCGCGAACGTGACGGCACAGTTCTCGGAAACGTTGGATGCGTCCACGGTCACCGCGGACACGTTCAAGCTGACGTCAGGGACGACGGCGGTACCGGCCGCTGTGACCTACAACGGCACGGACCATGTTGCGACGCTGGACCCTGCAACGGACCTGGCGCCGGATACGGCGTACACGGCTACCATCAGGGGCGGCTCCGGCGGGGTGAAGGACGCCGCGGGTAACGCGCTGGCCTCGGACCGGACCTGGAGTTTCAGAACGGCACCCGCGCCCCCCGCAACACCGGTGACCGTCACGCTCACGGCCACCGCTGACAGCTACGTCTCGAGCCTGGCGGCGGGGACGAACTATGGCACGAAAACCACGTTGTGGGTGGACAACAGCCCCGTGGAGGTCACGTACCTGAAGTTCGACCTGTCAGCCTACGCGGGCAGGACGCTGGAGAGCGCCGCGCTGCAGCTGAGCATTGCCGACAATGCCTCGACGGGCAAGCAGAACGTCAAGCTGGTGGCGGACGACAGCTGGACCGAGGGCGGGATCACATACAACAACCGCCCCGCGCTCGGCACCACCCTCGGCACGCTCGGCCCCACGGCGGTCAGCACCGGCTACAGCATTCCGCTGACGGCCGCAGACCTGGCCGGTGAACTCGGCCAGCAGCTCACCCTGGGCGTGGACACCGGCAGCACTGACGGCCTGGCAGTGAGCTCGAAGGAGGCAGGCAACACAGCCGCACCCAAGCTGATCCTCACCTTCAGGTAGGGGAGCGCGGTAGCTGAGCCTCCGGAACGGAAGGGTACGACGGCGGCCGCGTGCCGCCGCCGCACCCTCGTCACGTGTGGGCGGTTGCGCCGTCGGCGGCCAGGAAAGCGTCCAGTTGGGCTGCCTGGTGTGCCGCTAAAGCCCTATCCGCGTTGGCATTGGTGCTGGCAAGCACGGGGATCTCGAGGCTGGCACTGCATCCGCGGCAACGGATCTCGTCCGTCCACACCCAGCTGTACGCTGCGTGGAGTTCCCGGACCCGTTGCATAGCTGAGGTGATTGCTTTCGTCTTGGCTGCAAAGTGCGCTGCGTCCTCGTTGCTGAGGCTGCTACCAATCTCGATGTCGATGCTCATCGTCGCCTCTTTTCCGTTTGTGCCGGATGGTGCTGTCGACAATAACGGGTGTGGCATTGGGGAAGGAACCGCCCGCAGGTCACGGTTTGGCTAACTCTTCAAATCGATGGAGTTTACTGCCTCCCGGCAACTCCAAGCAGTGCTGGGTACAATCGGGAGCCAGACGAACGAACACTGCTTTGCCGGAGGTACGGAGAAACAATGTCGGAATGGCTCGAAGTCGGCGCGGACAACTATGTGCTGGTCACCGAAGGATCGCTGCTGAACACCGGACTGATCGTCGGATCCGAGCGGGCCATGGTGATCGATACCGGCTGCGGCCCCCGGCAGGGCAGGGAAATCCTGGACGCGGTGCGGGAAAAGACCCAGCTGCCGCTCGTCGTCGTCAACACCCACGCCCACTACGACCACTTCTTCGGCAACGCGGTGTTCGCCGGAGCCGGCGTCACCGAATTCTGGGCGCACCAGAACTGCGCCACCGAAATCGACGAACACGGGGACCTGCAGCGCCGCTTCGTAGGAACCCTGGAACCGGAGATGTCCGCCGGTGAGGGCGAGAACGTGGAACTGGTGGTCCCCAACGCCATCGTGAAGGACCAGCCGGTGCTGGTGGACCTGGGCGGCCTCACCGCCACGCTCTTCTACCTGGGCCGCGGCCACACCGACGGCGACCTCCTGGTGGGCACCCCCACCACCTTGTTTGTGGGCGACCTCGTGGAGCAGGGCGCGCACCCTTCCTTCGAGGATTCCTACCCGGAGGAGTGGGCGGACGCGCTGCGCCACATCTCAGCGCTGCGCCACCGCTACGAGTTCCTGATTCCCGGGCACGGGAAGCCGTGCAGCGACCAGTTCGTCAAGACCATGGCGGACACCATGACCACCGCCGTCCGCCAGGCGCGCCAGTCCATCCGCGACACCCCCAGCGACGCCACCAAGGCGATCCCCGTCCTGCCCTACGGGCCGGAGCAGTCGCGCTGGTTCATCAAGCGGCTCCAGGAGACCCGCCGGGAGCACTAGCGAAGTCGACGGCGAGCTGCCGGCGGACAAGCCGGCGCCTGGCGCCGCGTTCCACCAGGATCGCAACGTAGTCCCGCACCCGGCAGCCTTCCAACAGGCTGTACTCCTCGCCCACCACGTCCTCGACGACGGAGCGGGGCTCTTCGGGGAACCGCTCGGCGAGCCGCTCCACCACGGCCGCGATGGCCTGGGCTTCGGTCCTTTTGAGCATTACCGGTCCTCCCGTCGGGGGAGGGCCAACGACAACCTGTGCGATTCTGAGCCGGGCTGCATCCTTGAATGATACGGACGGGCGGTGCTGGGAAAAGGGCCTGCGGCCGAAGTCTGCGGAAACCCGCAACACGCCCTTCGGGACAGGCAGTTAGCGGCCGGCTTCCTGCCCGGCACGTCCGGAACGAAAGCGTACGACGGCGGCCGCGCGCCGTCGTCGTACGTCCCGCCTTTGTGCCTGGTCAGACGGCTGCCGGCATGCCTCCCGCGGGCATCTTGCCGGACGAGGCTTCCTTCTCCGCACCGTCCATCGCCCCCGTGGGCATGTCCTGTCCTTCGCGGCTCTTCTGGCCGTTGGTTGTCACGCTCTCGGCCATGGCGCCAAGCGGCATCTCCACCGTTTGGGGAGCGCCGGCGTCGGAAGAGACGTCCGTGCCCCCGGCCATCGCCGCAGCCCCGGTGGACTCTTCCGTGAGGAAGGGCATGTTCTGCCACCTGTGCCACATGGCGTTGTCCGTGCCGCGGACAAAGACTTCCAGGCGGCCGTCGGCGTTGCTGCCCACCGTGATGTTGGAGGTGAGGATGCCGCCCAGGGTGTGCCAGCCGGACCAGCCGCTGTTCGGCGCGGTCTGCCACATGTGCCAGAGCGCGTTGTCGGTGCCGCGGACGAAGGCCTCCAGCCGGCCGCTCGCATTCCTGCCCACGGCGATATCAGAGGTAAGGATGCCACCCAGGGACCGCCAGCCCGACCAGCCGCTGTTCGCCGCGGTCTGCCACATGTGCCAGAGCGCGTTGTCGGTGCCGCGGACGAAGGCCTCCAGCCGGCCGTCCTTGTTGCTGCCGACGGCGATGTTGGACGTGAGGATGCCGCCGAGCGAGTGCCAGCCGGACCAGTTGCCGTTGGGTGCCGTTTGCCAGCGGTGCCACAGCGCGTTGTCCGTGCCCCTGGCGAAGACCTCGAGCCGGCCGTCCTTGTTCTTGCCTACGGTGATCTCGGAGGTGATGACGCCGCCCAGGGAGTTCCAGCCGGCCCAGTTGCCGTTGGGCGCAGTCTGCCAGCGGTGCCATACGGCGCCGTCGGTTCCACGGGCGAAAACCTCCAGCCTCCCGTCGGCGTTGCGGCCGGTGGCAGGCGGCCCGGTGATGACGCCGCCCAGCGAGTTCCAGCCGGCCCAGTTCCCGTTGGGGGTTGTCTGCCATCGGTGCCACAGGGCGTTGTCCGTGCCGCGGGCAAAGATTTCCAGCCGGCCGTCCTGGTTGTTGGCCACGGCGATCTCGGTGGTGATGACCCCGCCCAGGGAGTTCCAGCCGGACCAGTTCCCGTTGGGCGCGGTCTGCCACCGGTGCCACACGGCGCCGTCGGTCCCGCGGGCAAATGCCTCCAACCGGCCGTCCTTGTTGTTGCCCACCGAGACGTCCGAGGTGATGACGCCGCCCAGGGAGTTCCAGCCGGACCAGGCCTGCGGGGCCGCCGGGTAGAGGGCCCGGAACCCGTCGATG
This sequence comes from Arthrobacter sp. Y3221157, assembly GCF_059089865.1. Taxonomy (NCBI): domain Bacteria; kingdom Bacillati; phylum Actinomycetota; class Actinomycetes; order Micrococcales; family Micrococcaceae; genus Arthrobacter; species Arthrobacter sp. Y3221157. The sequence continues at coordinate 7,261 of NZ_JBNHFD010000008.1, read as the reverse complement.
TCGTCCTGGGTGAGGGCCCGCTTGGTGAAGTTGGAGGACACGGTGGGGGCCATCACGGCGTTCGCCACGCTGGAGTGCGCCAGCCCCACGATGTGGCCGAACTCGTGCAGGGCCACCGTCTCGATATCGAAGGCGCTCGCCGCGGCACCCACGCTCCAGACATGCTCGCTGTCATCGAAGTGGACCGGCTTGGGCAGGGTGTTGGTGACCACGCTGCAGCCGGGCGGGAAGTCGGCGTGCGCCAGGACCCCGCCCACCATCGAGTGGTCCGGGTCCGCTGCCGGCCGCCAGCCGATGCGGATGTCCGGGCTGGCGCCGAGGGCCACCTCGGTGAAGGTCAGTCCGCCCACGTTCTGCCAGGTCTGGATGGCGCGGCGGATGGCGTCGAAGTCAGCGGTGCCCGCAACGTCGTCGGTCCCGGTATCGAACGCGTAGGTCAGGGTCCGGTCCGTCCATGCGCACTGGGTGGCGAAGGCGATTGCGCCGCCGCGCATGTCCGGAAGGCCGCAGCGTGCCTGCATCATGGCGTCGCGGGTGGCGTCGTCGAAGACGCCGGTGACGGGCAGGTGGAAGAACTCCTGGAAGTTCTTCAGGGCCCCTTCGGTGGGGTCGTCCAGGACGCCGAGCTCCCGGGGCGTTGCTTCGCCCAGGTAGCCGAACCGCTCAAGGTAGCTTTGCACCTTGCTGAACCCCGGACTCCGTTCCCCCGCGGCGGTGTTTTCGACGGCGGCCAGGTACGGGGCCGCGCGGTACTGCTCTTCAGTCATTGGACTCTCCTTGATCTGTTCGGATACTTCGCAGGATCTGCAGTGCGGTGTCCCGTTCCGCGCCGGGGGACAGATGGACGACGGCGGTGGCGCGGCCGGGGAAGGTGGCGGCAAGGGTGCGGATTCCCTCCTCCTCGAACGAGACAAAGTCCGCGGTGCCGCTGCCCACGTTTTCCTGCCAGTGCTCGTAGCCGGGCTTGGCCGCGTAACGGGTGAGGGGGTCGGCGAAGGGGCTAGCGTCCACGGTCAGCCTGATGCCGGCGCCTTCCAGGACGGCTGCGCCGCCCTCAATGGTGTGTTCCTGGGAGGGGGCCAGCTGTTCCGGGACGTCCAGCGCCAAACCGGCCACCCGGAGGGAACTCCACGGCTGCCCCATCATCACCCGTCCTCACGCGAGGGAACCACAGGAACCAGTCGATCAGACGGGCGTTACTCCACCGTTACTGCTCCATTACTGCCCCGGCGGTGGCCCTTCCGTGGGCGGCGGCGCGGGACCGGTAGGATTTGCCGCGTGATGAGAAACGGCGGGCGCATGCAGGACTGGATGAAGTACGCTGCACTCGCGGTGCTGGCGGTCCTCGCCTTTGGGGTGGCAGCGCTCGCGCTGATGAATCCGGGCGGCCTGGGCGCGGCCGTGGAACCTCTTCCAGCCAGCACCCAGGTGTCCACGCCCGCAGCCTCTGTGGCCTCGAGTTCTCCTTCGGTTCCCACCGCCACCCCCACCCCCACTCCCACTTCCACGGCAACTGCAACCGCACCGCCGGCGGGAATCGAGTTGCCGGCCGAGCCGGTGGTCCTGATCCTGGGCGATTCCTACACGGCCGGGGATGGTGCTGATGCGCCGAACCAGGGTTGGGCCTACCTGGTTGCCAACGCGCTGGGATACCCCACCAACATCGACGGCGTGGGCGGAACCGGGTTTGCCTGGGGCGGGGGAGCGCAGGACGAACTGGACGGCGAGTACGAACTCCGGCTCCAGGAGATTGCCGCCACCCCGTCCTTTGTGCCGAACGTCCTCATCCTGCAGGGCGGCCAGAACGACGCCCAGATCCCCAACGCCGAGGAGGTCAAGGCCGCCACCACGCAGACCATCCTGGCGGCGCGCCGGTTCTGGCCGGGAATCCAGGTGGTGGTGCTGGGACCGTCGGCACCCCAGCCGCTGGCGGAGGAGCTCCGCGCCACGAACAGCGCGGTCCGTGCCGGTGCCGAGGCCGCCGGTGCCCCGTTCGTTGACGCCATCGACGCCGGCTGGTTCACTTCTGCCAACAGCCCGGGGTTCGACGCGGACGGTGCCCACCCGAACTCCGCCGGCCACGCCTACATCGCGGAAAAGTTCCTGGAGTCCTGGACCGCCCTCACCCAATAACTCTCAGGGCGGGCAGGTGAAGGCGCCGCTTCGGATCGCAGTCCGGCGGGGCTGATTCACAGCCTGCGTCCAGACTTCACCCAGCCCAGTTACCGAAACGTTATATATGCTTGCTTAGTGCTTTTTAGGTCTAGCAGTGGAAATTCGTCAGTTCTGGAACGCCCCTCAAGCCCGGAAGGCGGGCTGATTTCAGGGCGCAAGCATGCCCTGGACGGGCTTCGCACCATCGCGGTGGCGGGCGTCTTCTTCTTTCACACCGCAACCGAACAGATGCCCGGCGGATTCATCGGGGTGGACGTGTTCTTCACCCTGAGCGGCTTCGTAATCACCCTGCTGATCATGAAGGAGTGGCAGGCAACCGGCAGGCTGCGGCTGGGGGTCTTCTACGCCAAGCGGCTGGCCAGGCTCTGGCCGGCGCTGCTGGCCCTGTGCGCGGTCATCCTCGCGGTGGGTTTTGTCTTTCCCGCATCGGGCTGGGGAGGGCAGGCGGAGTTCGTCCTGCCGGCGGCGGGCTACGTCATGAACCTGGCGCACTTCGGGATGTTCGGCAACTCCATCACCGGTGAAACCCTCGGCCCTACCTGGACCCTCGCCGTGGAGGAGCAGTTCTACCTGGTGTGGCCGCTGCTCCTGCTGGTGATGCTGCGGTTCTGGCGGGTCCGCACCGTGGCATGGGCTAAGGCCGGCCTGGCCGCGGCCTTCCTGCTGGAGCGGTTCGTGCTGGTGATGGCTGGCGCGCCGCTGGGCCGGCTGTACAACGGGCCGGACACCCGGGCCGATGAACTGCTGATCGGGTGTGCCCTGGCCCTGCTGCTGGTGTGCATCAGGCCGGGTTCCCGGGCCGACGTTTCCCTGCAGGCCGTGTCCCGCCGGGCCGCGCTGCCGGCCGCCCTCATCCTGCTGGCGGCACTGTTCCTGCTGGAGGAACCGCATACGCCCGGCCCTTGGTTCAGCGCCTTCTGGACCCTCGGTCCCACGGTGCTCTCCCTGCTGACAGCTGTGCTGCTCGGCTCCCTTGTCCTGCAGCCCGCCGGGTCCATGGCACGGTTCCTCAGCCACCCCTGGCTTGCCGGGCCCGGCCGGGACCTTTCCTACGGAATGTACCTCTGGCACATCCCCGTGTACCTGCTGCTGATGCCCCTGGTCCCGGAGCTGCCGCTCCGGATCGCGCTCTCGGCGGCCCTCACCGTGCTGCTCGCCTGGGCGTCCTTCCGCCTGGTGGAGCGGCCGCTCCGGCGCTGGGCAAACGAAAGGCTGGAGCCCGCCGTCGCACGTTCCTCTCCCGCACCCCGCACAGAACGCGTGCTTGCGGCGGACTTCAGCAGGTGACCCGGAAGCTACTCCGCCAGCCGGGCCAGGAATGACAGGGACATGACCCCGTAGGTTGTTGTGGCGGCTCGCGCCCTGCCGGAAAGGAACCCGTAATTGTTCCGTTCCTGCCGTTCAAGTGTGAAGCCCGCGTCGGCCAGCGCACTCCGGTAGGAACCGGCCTGCGCCGCACCGCCGACACATGCCGCCCACAGGTCGGCGTTGCAGACAATCTCGGGAGTCAACGGCCGCTCGGTGACGATGTCGGCCAGTGCCAGGCGCCCGCGGGGACGCAGCACGCGGGCCGCCTCCCGGAAGACCGCAGGCTTATTCGCCGACAGGTTGATCACGCCGTTGGAGATAATGCAGTCGAACGAGTTATCCGGGAACGGGAGGTCCTCGATGTAGCCGCGCGTGAAAGTGACCTGATCCAGCCCGGCTTCCCGGCGCAGCCGCTCGGCCTTCTCCAGTTGCTCTTCCGTCATGTCCAGGCCCACCACTTTTCCGCCGGTGCCCACGGCCGAGGCGGCGGCGAACACGTCGGTCCCGGCGCCTGAACCCAGGTCCAGCACCCTCTCCCCGGGTGCCAGGGCCGCCAGCCCGAAGAAATACCCGACGCCGGCAAAGGATTCGAGGGCCCCGGCAGGCACCTTGTCCAGCAGTTCGTCCGGATACCCCAGTTCCCGGGCCAGCTCGCGTCCCGTCCTGAAGTGGTATCTGCCCTCCGGATGCAGTGCCACCGCCCGGTAGACGTCTTTGACCTTTGCCTCAAGCTCGGCACGGTTTACTGTTGCTGCCGTGGCGAGTGCCGCATCCGTGGTCATCGGATTTCCAGAGCGGTCTCGACGGGGACGGGGTTGGCCAGGCAGTCCCTAACCGGCGAGGTCTTCTGGACGTACCGGCACAGGGCCTGCAGCTGTTCAGGTGTGGCGTTGGGGCTGGAAACCCGTGCCGTGGCGCGGATTGCGGTGAATCCGGGACGAGGACCGTCGACGCCCAGGAAAGGCCGCACGTCCAGGTCGCCTTCCACATCGAATTCCAGCGCGGTCAGCTCGATGCCCTGCGCGGCGGCGTTCGCGGCGTAGCCCACGGCGTAGCAGAAGCCAAGGGCCTGGAGGAGGAGTTCGACGGCGTTCGGCCCGGCGTTGTTGCCCAGGAGAACCGGAGGTTCGTCCCCCTCCAGCACGAATGCCTCACTCCTGCTTTCGTCTGGATGCCCGGCCTGGGTGAATCGGTGAATGCGCCCGCTGTTGCGTGTCCCCCCGTGCCACGCGCTGGTGGCCTTGAAGGTGAAACTGGCCAGGGCGGGGTCCTGTTTCACGGCGTTGATGGTGGCGAGGAGTCCGTCCACGTCTATGCCGTTGCGCTCGGTTGCTGTGTCAGTCATCGCTGGTGATTCCTTCCTGCTCGCCACTCCGGGCTTGATAGTATTCAAGTGATAGCTTGAATACTTGAATTTGACACCCGGTGCGTATAGGTTGTCAAGCATCCACTTGAACTTGGAGGCAGTGCCGTTTATGGGCAGCAGGAAAGCAAAAGATGCGCTCTTTGACGCTTTCGCATCGGTTGCCAAGGTCCTGGGAAGCGGGCGTCGGGCGGAAATCGTGGATGTCTTGGCACAGGGCGAGCGTTCCGTTGACGAAATCGCCGGTGAGATCGGCCAGAGCGTCGCCAATACTTCCCAGCATCTGCAGAGTCTCCTCCGCTCGGGCCTCGTTGCCAGCCGCCGGGAAGGAACCAGAATCCACTACCGGCTCAGCAGTCCCGCCGTGGTAGACCTTTGGGCCGCCGTTCGCCGGGTTGCAGCCGACCACGTGAGCGAACTCGACCACCTTGCCGCCTCCTACCTGGGGGACCGTTCGGCCCTGGACACCCTCACCCAAGACGAATTAAGCGAAAGGATGGCCTCCGGGGACGTTGTGGTGCTCGACGTGCGGCCGGAACCGGAGTTTCGTGCCGGCCATATTGCCGGTGCCGTCTCCATTCCTGTGAAGAAGCTGGCGGCCCGGCTGGATGAGATCCCTGCTGGCCAGACTGTGGTGGCGTACTGCCGCGGCCCCTATTGCGTGTTCGCTGACGAGGCGGTGCGCATGCTTCAGGGACACGGAATCCCGGCCGCCCGGTTGGAAGCCGGATATCCTGAATGGGCCGCGGCCGATTTGCCCGTAGCCACGGGAACGGGGCCGGAAACGCTTGGCCATGGAGAAAAAAGTCATGGGCAAACTGGACATCGTTCCGGTCGTTGATAAGGGCCTGGGCAACTCCGCCTACATCCTCGATCTCGGTGACGGCCGTGCCCTGGTGCTGGACCCTGAGCGCGACGTCCGGGAAGTGCGCGCCCGCGCCCGGCTACTGGGACTTGAGATCGCCTACGCGGTGGAAACGCACCTACATGCCGACTTCATCTCCGGAGTGGGGGAACTGGCGGCAGAGGACGGAGCGGAGGTCCTGGCCCCTGACGTCGGGCCGCGCGGTTTCCCGGTCTGCATTATGCACGACGGCGAGACGGTCAGCGTGGGCGGCCTGGCGCTGAAGGCGCTAGCCACTCCCGGGCACTCCTCGGAGCACTTGTCCTACCTGGTCCTGGACGACGGCGCTTTGGCCGGTGTCTTCACGGGCGGATCCCTGATGGTGGGCACTGCCGGGCGGACCGACCTTGTCAGCCCTGATCAGACAATTCCCCTGGCCCGCGCCCAGTACCACTCGCTGCAGCGGCTCATGGTCCTGCCGGATGAGACACCGGTCTGGCCCACGCACGGAGCCGGCTCATTCTGCTCGGCAGCCGGGGGACGCGAGCGCGTCACCACGATAGGGAAGGAGCGCGCCACCAACCCGCTTCTGCAGGTGTCCGGTGTAGACGAGTTTGCGGAGCTGCTGCTTGGGACGCTTGGTACTTTTCCCGATTACTTCCTCCGTCTCGCCGCCGTCAACCGGGAAGGCCCTGTTGTCCTCCGGTCGGCGCCGCCCCTGAAGCGTCTCACAGCCGGCAGGGTCCGGGAGATGCAGGATCAGGGTGCACAGGTGGTGGACGTCCGTCCCGCCGCCGAGTTCGCGGCCGGCCACATCCCCGGTGCGGTTTCCAGCCACCTGCGGCCGGCCTTCGCCACATGGCTGGGCTGGCTTACCGACCCAAACAAGCCCGTCATCATCGTCAGGGATGCCGGGCAGGACCCGGCCGATATCGCGTGGGCAGCGGCCAAGGTTGGCTTCGACAGTCTCGCCGGGGAACTCTCCGGCGGTATGGCGGCATGGGAAGCCGCCGGGCTGGCTCCGGCGGCAGGGGATCTCAGCCTTGTTCCTGCCAGGCTCGCACCCGCGAATGTGCCGATAGTGGACGTGCGGCAGATATCCGAGTTCGCCGCCTGGCATGCTCCCGGTGCCTGGAACATCGAACTGGGCAGCCTGCCCCAGCGCCTCGACGAGGTGCCGGACGGGCCCGTCGTTGTCATGTGCAGCCACGGTGAAAGGGCCATGACCGCCGCCAGCATCCTTGCGGCCGGGGGCCGGCGCAACATCAGCGTCCTGGACGGCGGGCCGCGCGACTGGCAGCTGGCTGCAGAGGACTCTAACTGAAGGTTCTCGGCTGTGGTTCCTAATAGAGGATTCAACAGGGCGCTTGAAGATGAGGGGACCGGTGACTTTTTGCGGATCTTCGCTGATCCGCCGCCTCCGTCACCGGCCCCGAGTCTGTTTCTCAAGTAATCGAAAGGACTGATGGTCCCGTGAACTGCTCCCCGGAAGTTGGACTGAGAAATTCAGTTCTAACTCCCGGGGAGCAGTTTTTGCGTGTAGATAGTTCGTTGTCCGAGGATCAGCGTGA